>DATCXH010000740.1:0-3681 GCA_036565925.1 Vicinamibacterales bacterium | reverse complement strand
TAGCCGTTAAGCGAGCTGAGCGCTGTGCGGCAAGGACGATGCGTTCCAGCGGCGTGTGAAACGCCCTGACTCGTCCTGCCACATATCGAGACGTTCGCGCCGTCTATTCGCGCCCCTCCGTAGCGCCGCAAGAGACAAGCCATGGTCTACTGGGAGCCGCTCGCGGCCGACCGAGCCGTAGGTACCTGTGCCGTCGAGACGTGGGCGGAGTCTCCGACCCTCTCGAGGCTGGCGACTTTTACGCGCCGCCCGCATTTCTCCGGTCGCCAGCGCAGCCGCGCCAGAAGTGACACGGGCTAACGGGAGAACCCGTGAAGGCGGATGGCTGTGTCGATGTCGACGTCCACCGCCGACGCCAATCGGCGCGGGGCGAGCTCGTCGCCGGCGACATGGTGGATTGCTGGCCCACGCCTCCGGGTACGTCGTCTTCACCAGCAGGGAGGTTCAGGAATGGCGGAGGGGTTCGTTCATGTTGTCAACGAGGGCGGCAGGTGGTCGGTGCAGGTGGAAGGTTCGTCGCGGCCCCGCTCGCGGCACGACACGCAGGCGGAGGCGATCTCCGCGGGCCGCACGGTCGCACGGAAGGCTAAGACTGAGCTACTCGTGCACGGACGCAACGGCGCGATCCGCGAGCGAAGTTCGTATGGCAGCGATCTACGGCGCCGAAAGGGCTGACTCGGATGACGATTCCCGACCTCGGCCACTGCGCAGGCAGCGGAGCCCCGCCAGTCGAGGGCACCATCAGGGAGGACGCCGACGAGAAGTCCGGTGTGTGTCCTGCTTGCTCGGGCCGATTCGAGCTTCACCACACAGGCGTCGTCTCACTGCACGACGCAGCCGAAGTCGACGACCGTGAGCCATGGCCCGAAGGTCTTGACGCGCAATGACGGTAAAGCGCGAACCGGACCTCAGCGAACACGCCGAAGACGAACGGCCGAAGGACTCGCACGCCCCTGAACAGCTGCATGAGTATTTGCACTGCTGGACGTTGCCGGGTGGCACGCTCGCCCCAGAGCAGGCGCGAGCACTCCTCGCATGGGAGGAGACGCCTGACGAAGAGCGACCGCGGTTGAGAGCAAGCCTCGCAACAATGCGACAGCAAGTCCCCGCGACCACGCTGGCGCCTACTCAGACACGCGGCCACGTCAGCTGGGGCGACCGGATCAGGGCCTTCTTACGCCATTAGGGGGTTGGTGCGATTTGCGTCTCGCCGGTCTCGATATTGCCGCGCCAGTCCCTCGAAAGAGTGGAGATTCGTAAGCGCGGCGTAAAGTCGTACGCTTCTGCGTGTGGAGTCGGGACGTTGCGGGGAGCCCTCCTGAAAGGCCCAAGAGGAGGTACTGACACATGAAGAAGCTTCTCATCGCTGGCTTATTGGCAACAGCCCTCGCCTTTGCCGCTACGTCATCCGCTGCGTTGGTGCCCGGCGTGTTTGACCCTGGCAGTACGGGGTGCGTGAAGGCGACGTTCATCAAGAAGACGAAGACCTTGCACCTTGAGAAGAACTGCCCGACCGCCACCAACGCGTCCGCGGGCGCGGAGGTCACCGGCGTGAGTGGGCAGACGTTCCAGTCGGCGTCGTTCACGTTGGCGAGTGCGACGCAGTGCCAGGGTGGCTCGCCGCGGTTCAACATTGACACCACGACTGGTTTCTTCTTTCTCGGCTGCAACAACGTGACCCCGACGACGAATGCCGACGGGACCGTGACCTACACGTTTACGGCGGCGACGCTTGCCGCGGCCGGACAGCAGGTTCCGACGCCGACCGGGACGATCGAGTCGGTCAGCGTGCTCATCGACGTCCAAGGCACCGCAGACCTGACGAAGGTCACGTTCAACGGCAAGCTGCAGAAGCTCGCACCCGGCAAAGCTGACTTCGCCGCCGCGTGCAAGAAGGGCGGCTGGAAAAGCTTCACGAGCCCGACGTTCAAGAACCAGGGTCAATGCGTCAAGTACGTCGTCCACGGTAGGAACGCAGCAAAGAAGAACGCTTAGTGAACCAATGCATCCAAGCTTCCGAACGAGAGAGCCCCGCATCGGCGGGGCTCTTCTCGTCTTCAACGGTCTCCCCGAGGGCTTATCGCAGCGCGTGCACCAGGGGAAGGAAGTCACCATCTCCTGCCGGTCGTCGCGCGGTGTTCGGCTCGCCGCTCGACCCTATACCGCCCGCGCATCAGCAGCCCTCGCTCGGCGAGCACGCCGGCGAGTTGCGCGACGTCGACGAGCGACGCGTCGGCTTTCTCGAGGTAGCGACGCAGGTACTTGAGTGCCGCCCGCTCGTAGTCGCGTATTTGCTTCTATGCCGGCCCTGGGCTCGATACGCTGCCTGCGAGAATTCCTTCGTATTCGCCGGTCGCAAGGTTCGCGAGGCCGCGTTGGGTCACGATTCCGACCGCGCCGGCGAAGCGGCCGGTTCCGCCGGTAATCACGCCGGGATCGTCGTAGGCGAGGACGTTCAAGTCGCCCGTGGGGGCGACGCGACCGCTGTACGTGCCGAAGATGATGTCGCCGTTCGCGGCAGTCAGCGTGAAGGAGCCGCCTGTGACGACGCCCGTCGCCGGGTCGAAGCACTCACGCGAGTGGCTGCTGTAGTTCCCCACGTGAGTGGCATAGCCGGTGCCGGTCACGTCAAGGACGAGGCCGCCGGTATCGCAAAGGCCGAGCAGCTGGAACGTTCCGCTCTCGACGGCCCTCAAGGACACCTGGTCGGCTGCGGCCGCGTGTATAGGCAGAGCGAGTGCCAGCAGGAGGAGTCCCATCAGCATCGGACCTCGTAGACCGATCTTGATCATCCTTCCTCGCTTCGCGCCGTGCGCGGTGTGTGCATCTGGTTTGAACATCGCTTGCTCCTTTCGTTCAGTCACATGGTTGAAGCTGATTAGCTGGATGCCGAGGTCGCGCAGGCGCTTGAGCACCCGTGCGGGCGGCTTGGTTTGCGAATGCTTGGGAGCGTGGCAAAGGGACTCGCCCAGGCGTCACTAATCGTCCATGGGCGCCCGCGGCCGTGTCGGAGCTCGCGGTTTAGCTGGGTCCATTGCCTCAATTCAAATCGGCGTGTCTCAAATTGAATGGCGTGCGGGTACATCAGCTCTCCTTCCGATAGATGCTTGTCATTCCGCCGGGAGCGCAGGCCTACGCGGCTGCCTCGAGCTGCGCGCTCTCTGCGCCTTCGAGCATTGCGGTTGTGACGATCGCGAATGCCTCGTTCCATGCCTGCGCGTACGCAGGCGTCCAGGCCGAGCCTGCGATCTCGGCCATCGACGCGATGAGGATGTCGCCAACGACCGGGTAATGCTCGGGCTGAGCGCCGTAGGCAACATGCCGGGCGCCGAGATCCCGTAGTTTCGGGACGATCGCTTCGAAGTTGCGCACTGACTTGCGCAAGAGAACAAGCGTGGCGAGCAGCATTGTCTTCTGGCGCTGCAGATCGCCGGCGGGAAAGAGGGGTCGTACTGCGGGCGCGGCTGTGAAGAGTCGGGAGTAGAAGATGTCCATCAACTCGTCACCGCGTGGGGCGACGAGGTCGAAGCTTGTCTCAAGTGCGTCCAGGTCGAGGCTCATCGGATCTCCTGTCTCGCGTTGATTCGGCCGACGGAGCATGGCCGGTCGCTTGCCGTGGCGACGGTGGGCAGGCCGCCCGGACTCGAGGCGGCCAGTCGCCAGCCGTCTGGCGGTTTTCCG
>DATCXH010000618.1:0-6841 GCA_036565925.1 Vicinamibacterales bacterium | reverse complement strand
AAACTGATCGGCAACCGCTTCGCGCCGCTCACGTATCAGTCGATGAACCCGGCGCAGAAGAAGATGTTCGAGAACCTGATCTCCGGCGAGCGCCGTGGCGCAGCCGGACCATTCAACGTCTTGTTGCGCAGCCCCGAGATGGGTGACCTGGCGCAGCAGTTCGGTGCGTCGATGCGCTTCCACTCGTCGATGCCGCCGAAGCTGAACGAGATGGCGATCATCATCACCGCTCGCCACTGGACATCCCAGTACGAGTGGTACGCACATCGTCGCGCAGCGGCGAATAACGGGCTGAACGAGTCCGTCATCCAGGCCATCGCCACCGGGAAACGTCCTACTGGGATGGATGCCGACGAGGAGACGGTCTACAACTTCGTCTCCGAGCTGCTGACGACCAAGCAAGTCAGCGACAAGACGTTCGAGGCGACCAAAGCCAAGTTCGGCGAGCGTGGTGTCGTCGATCTGATCGGCGTGTCGGGCTACTACCAGCTCGTCTCGATGTTGCTCAACACCGACCAGTACCCGCTGCCCGACGGCGTGCAGCCGGAGCTGAAACCGCTGCCCTGACGTGCGACGGCGCGCAGCGTTCTTCGTCGCCATTGTTATCGGGCTCGCCGCAACCGCGGACGCGCAGTTCCGGCGCGGTCTCTTCGGTGTGCGTCTGGCCAGGCCGGCGGACTTCGATGGGCGTTGGCATTTCTGTCGCCTTGTATACGAACCTTCACCGACCGGCACGGGCGGCAGCTGGCGTACCGACTTTCCACGCGCCGACATCAACATGTCGATCCGGCTGTCGGAGCTGACACGCACCAACGTCAGTTTCTCCGCCGCGCAGCCCAATCCCCTGCTCGTTCGTCCAACCGACGATGCACTGTTTCAGTGTCCGTTCGTGTTGATGTCAGCACCGGGCAGCGCCGGGTTCAGTGACAAGGAGGCTGAACGACTGCGTGAGTTCGTGTTGAAAGGCGGGTTCCTCTGGGCCGATGACTTCTGGGGCTCCTATCAATGGGAGCAGTGGCTGACGCAGATCCGCAAAGTGCTGCCGCCTACCGAGTACCCAATCGTCGATCTGCCGCTGACTCACCCGATGCTGACCACGCAGTTCATCGTTCGCGAGGTGCCGCAGATTCCCAACATCGGGTATTTCATGCGATCGGGTGGCGACACGTCGGAGCAGGGTGCCGATAGCGCGACGCCGCACGCGCGCATCATCTCGGACAGGACCGGACGCGTGATGGTGCTGATGACGCACAACACCGACATTGGCGACTCGTGGGAACGCGAGGGCGACGACCCGACGTTCTTCTATCGATTCGGCGTGCCCGGATACGCGTTCGGTATCAACGTCATGCTCTATGCACTGACCCACTGACACCGTGTCGTAGGGTCTTTAGACCCGCCTTGCACTAACATCGATCCGTGGCGAAACCCGCGCAATACTTCCGCGCCGGTGCAGGCGCATTGATCGTCAACGATCAGGGGCACGTGCTGGTCATCGAGCGCGCGGACATCGCCGGCGCGTGGCAACTCCCACAGGGCGGTCTCGAGGACGCCGAGGAACCGCTCGACGCCGCGTATCGAGAGATTGCCGAAGAGACCGGGATCGAGAAGACCGACCTCGCCTTCGTGAGGAGCTGCTCCGAGCTCCTCGCGTATGAGCTTCCGCCAGAGGCACGGCGCAAGAAGACGGGCCGGGGACAAGTGCTCTACTGGTTTCTCTTTCAGTTCGTTGGAGATCCAGCACGGGCGCTCGTGGCGACTCACGAGTCGCGTGGATCGCAGTGGATGCCGTTCTCACGCGTGCTCGGCGGTGTCACCAGTTTCCGCAAGCCGATGTACGCGCGCCTCGCGCAGGAGTTTGGCGATCATCTCCAATCAGGAAAGATCTGACCGGGGGCCCGCCTTGAGCGAGGCCGAAGCGATCGCGCGAGTGGGTTGGTTCACGCCGACCTTTTGGGCCGCCTGCGGCGCGTTCGCGCTGACCGTCCTCTACCGATTTCTCGCCACCGCGAGCTTTCCCAACGACGAACACGAGTATCTCGCGGGGGCGCAGCAGATGCTGCTGGCCGGCGAATGGCCGACGCGTGACTTCTTCGATCCGGGCCGACCGCTGATGTACGTCGCATCGGCAGCCGCGCAGATCGTCTTCGGGCAGCCGCTTTTTGCTGAAGCCCTTCTCACATCGCTGGCGTTCGGCGTCGCCGCTGCGCTGCTCGTATTCGCCGCGCATCGCCTCTCAGGATCGCTGCTGGTCGCGGTGATCGCAACGGTGCTGACTGTGGCACTGTTCCCACGGCCGTACGCATATCCCAAGGTGCTGTTATACGTCGCCGGCCCTCTGGTGATGTGGGGATGGCTGCGAAGACCGTCGTGGCCGCGCATGATTGCCATGGCGGCCTTCATCGCCGTCGCCGCGTTGCTGCGCCACGATCACGGCGTGTATCTCGGTGGTGCAGCCGTGGCGACGATGCTCCTGGCACCGGCGAGCGGATACCGTGAACGCGCCGCGCGTGTTGCGTGGTTCGCCGTGCTCGTCGCGATCCTCATGCTGCCCTACGCCATCTACATCGAGAGGTCGGAAGGGGTGTTGGCGTTTCTTCGAGCGGCATGGGGCTACAGCAGCCGCGAAGCCGATCGCACGCAACTCCGTTGGTCTTGGCTCAATTGGGGACACGACGTGCGGCTGGTGTATCTCTCCTACCTGCTGCCGCTCGCGATGCTGGCCTGGTTCGCGATCGACGCGCGCGTTCGAGGGGTCGTCTCGCAAGTCCGTACTCCGGCGGTCGTCGTCCCGCTCGCTGCCCTCGCGCTAGTCACCAATATCGGATTTCTGCGCCAACCACTGCCGGTGCGAGTAGCCGATATCGTTGTGCCGACGTTGTGCGGAGCGTGGCTCGCTGGTCGCGCGTTGCAGATTTCCGGAACGTGGTCACGACGAGTGGTGATCGGGCTCGTCGTCATCGTCGCAGCATTCGCGGCCAACTCCGTGCTGGCAATTGGCAATGTCGCAGAGAATCTCAACCGCACCGACCTCGGTCGGGGGATCGAATATGCGCCGACGGTGCTGCAGCTTCGCGCGGCCGGGTTGCGGGATCGTTTCGATTCGCGATACGTGCCGAGCGGTCGCATCCCGGCACTGGTGCCGTTCTTCGAATATCTGGACCGGTGCACGACGATCCAGCACCGGTTGTTTGTCGCCGGGTATGCGCCAGAGATCTTTACCTACGCGCGGCGGCTATTTGCCGGCGGGCATGGTCAGTTTATTCAGGGCTATCAGGTATCGGAGGCGGCGCAGCGACAGATCATCGAGCGCTTGCAGCAGCAGTTCGTGCTGTTTGCGCTGATGCTCAGCGACGAGGAGCCGCAGTGGCGGGCGGAGTCGGTTCCGATTGACGCGTACGTCCGCGCCAACTTCAGCCCGATGGCGGAGATTCCACTCGACCCGGACCGCACGGTTCGCGTGCTGGTGCGAAACGGATCGGACGCGATTCGCACCGGCACGGACAAACAGACCGCGTGGCCTTGCTTCCGGTGACACGCCGTCTCGTCCTTTGTCCTTGGTCCTTAGTGCTTCGTCCGTCCCTTGTCCCTCGTCCTTTGTCCCTGTGGACCACGGACCCGGGACCAGGCCCTAAGTACCAAGGACCTATTTCTTCAGCGTCAGCTTCTGGACTCGCCAGTTGGTAATTTCGCCAACATACAGCTCGGTCTCGCTCCGGCAGTCCATCTCGTGGACCGACCCGAACTCCTTGATCAACTTGCCCGCCGTGCCGAACTTGCCGAGGATTTTGCCGTCGAGCGTCATCTTGTAGATCTCGCCGTTGTCCATCGACGTCGACGGATTCGAGTTCGATGCAAACAGATACTGCTGCGGACCGGGTGTGATGCAGATCGCTGACGGCGCGCCGACGTTCACGTACTGCGTCTTGAAGTTGCCCTCGCCGTCAAAGACTTGAATGCGATTGTTACCACGGTCGCCAACGTACACGAGCCCCTGGGCATCGATGGCCATCGTGTGCGGGATGTTGAACTGCCCTGGCGCGCTGCCTCGGGAGCCCCACGACTTGAGGTACTTGCCGTTCTTGTCGAATTTGGCAATCCGCGAATTGCCGTAGCCGTCGGCGACGTAGATGTTGCCCGCCGCATCCCAGGCGACGTCGGTCGGCCGATTGAAGTTGTCCCCAGGCACGCCGGTCCCCTGCGGCGGTGGAGGTCCGCCACCTTCGCGCCCACCGCGACCGCCTGCGGCGGCCGGTGCCGGTCCACCTTCGCCATCACCACCACGACCGGTGGGGCCACCGGGCACCGTCAATGCTTCAGGCTTCCGTCCCATGGTCATCAGCACGCGGCCGGCGGGATCGAACTTGATCACCATGTTCGAGCCTTCGTCCACGACCCAGATGTTGTCCTGCTTGTCGATGCGGACGGTGTGCGCGAAGACGAAGCCGTACAAGTCCTGACCGATCTCGCGCGTGAACTTGCCCGACGGATCGAACTCGAAGAGGCGTGCCGCGTTGCGCGCGAAGGTGCGGCGCGTGCCGAGCGTCGCGGCGGGGTTACCGGTGCGTGTGTAGATGTAGATGTTGCCCTTGGAATTGGTCGCGACGCCGACCGCTTCGCCGAGATACAGGTTGTCGGGAAGCTTGATCGGATCGACTGCGTCGTACGCGATCTCGGGGACGGTCAACTGCGCTGATACCGAGACACCGAGAAGAACCACGGACGAGGCGAGCAGGAGTTGAAGTGAGCGCTTCATCATCTCCTCCTACTTCGTGCTGCTCGAGCGCGGCGCCTGCGCCTGCGGCTTGAGGATGATTTTCTGCGCGCGCCACGCGGTGATCTCCGAAACGATCAGTTCGTCTGGATTCCGGCAATCGATTGCGTGCACGGTGCTGAACTCGCCGATCTGCTTACCCGGTTTCCCGAACTTGCCGATGACCGTGCCATCGAGCTCCATTTTGTAGATCTCACCGCTCACTGCCGCGAGCAATGAGTTGTTGTTGTCGGGGTTCGAGTTCGAGCTGAACAGATACTGATGAGGGCCCGGGCTGATGCACACTGCCCACGGCGCGCCAACGTTGTCGTAGATCGCACGCAATACGAGATTGCTATCGAACACCTGGATGCGACGGTTCTGCCGATCGGCGACGTAGATATTGCCCTGCGCGTCGGCCGTGATCGAGTGCGGGATGTTCATCTGATACGGCTCGGTGCCGCGTGTGCCGACCGCCTTGATGAAGCGGCCGTTCTTGTCGTACTTGACCACGCGCGAATTGAAGTAGCCGTCGGCCACGAAGATGTTGCCCTGCGGATCCCAGGTGACGTCGGTCGGACGATTGAAGCGGTACGGCTCCGCCGGTGGCACGGGTGTCGCGGTGGGCTCGAGTCCCTCGACGGCTTCCGGCCGCCTGCCCATCGTCATCAGCACGCGGCCCTCGGGATTGAACTTGACGACCATGTTCGTGCCTTCGTCGACGGTCCAGATGTTGTCCTGCGAATCGACGCGCACGCCGTGGGCCATCTCGAATCCGTAGAGGCCCTGACCGATCTCACGAACGAAGTTGCCGTTCTGATCGAACTCGAACAGGCGTGTGTCGCCGCTGCGCGTGAAGATGAAGATGTGGCCCTTGGAATTCCGCGCGACGCCGATGCCCTCGCCCAGATAGATGTTCGTCGGCAGCTTCAGAAAGTTCGGGACGGACTCGTACGGAATGTCTGGTGCCGTCGCGTAGGCGGTGGCGCGCGGTGGGACGGGCTGCGCCGAGGCGTCCACAGCAAACATGACCGCCGCAGCCGTCAATAGAAACTGCACAAACCGCTTCATAGTTGCCTCCGTGAGGGCTGCATCATAGCAGCCCTTCGACTGCGCTCAGGAAAGGCTCGTTCGAGCCGATAATCCGAAGCAGAAAACGCATGTTCTGGGCTCTCATTCCGCTGGCGCTGCTACCCGCCGCTCTTCACTGGTGGTGGACGCGGCCGCTCGCCGACACCGCAGCCTCAGCCGTCCTCCCAGAGCGGCATCTCGCGGTCACCCAGCGGCTGTCATTCGTCACGATGCTGTGCATCGTCACGATCATCGTCGGCGCCGGATGGCACGCGGTGTGGATTCTCCCTGCGCAGTTCCTCGCGCTCGCGGCAAGCACGTATCGCACGCGCCGGGTGATGTTCGGCGAGACGTGGCCGTTCTGGCGCTACCTGTCGTGGAGATCCCGCTTCCACGTGGGCATGTTCGGGCTGTGGTGGTTCATCGCATTCACCCCGACGGTGATCGCATTGGCGGACCCTGCATGGACATGGTGGCTCACAGCACTCGCCCTCGCGATCGCACTCGCCTGGCATCATTGTAGCGGCCGCGTCCTGCTCTGCCTGTTACGCGCGTCGCCTCTCGAGCGACCCGATCTCAATGCCCACTTTGCGCGCGTGTTCGAAGGCGCGCGCGTGTCGAAGCCGACCTTGTGGCGCGCGGGTGCGGAAGGCGGCCGACTCGCCAACGCGTTCGCGATGATTACGCTGAACCGGCGCGGCGTGCTGTTTCTCGATTCGTTGCTCGATCAATTGCCACCGGAGCAGATCACGGCGATCCTCGCGCACGAGGTCGCGCACCTCGAGCAATTCCATCGACGGCGGCTGCTCGCGATCTACATCACGATGACAAGCCTCATCGTGCTGCTGATGACCGGCTCCGGCGTGGCTGCCGTGATCATTCCGGGATTCGAATCATGGTCCTGGATCGTTTCGGTCGCCGCCGTGTTCGCTGCAATGTGGTTGCGAGCGCGCCGAATGCAGGCGCACGAAACCGACGCCGACCTGCGCGCGATCGAGTTGTGCGGCGACCCCGACG
>DATCXH010001154.1:0-2265 GCA_036565925.1 Vicinamibacterales bacterium | reverse complement strand
AGCGCTCGAGTCGTCTCAGGTATGCGGCCGACGGGGAAGCTGCACATTGGTCACCTCGTCGGCGCCTTGAAAAATTGGGTCGCCCTTCAGGAACAGCACGACTGCTTCTATTTCGTCGCCGACTGGCACGCGCTCACGAGTGAGTTCGCCAACACGGCCGCGCTCCCGGCAAACGGTCTCGACAACGTGGCCGACTGGATTGCCGCTGGCGTGGATCCGGAGCGCAGCACCATCTTCGTGCAGTCGATGGTGCCTGAGCACGCCGAGCTCGCCACGCTGCTCTCCATGGTTGTTCCCGTCAGCTGGCTCGAGCGTGTCCCGACCTACAAGGAGCAGCGCGAGCAGATCACCGACAAGGACTTGTCGAATCTTGGGTTTCTGGCCTACCCGCTGCTCCAGACAGCCGACGTTGCCATGTACGACGCGAAACTGGTCCCGGTCGGCGAGGATCAGGTCGCACATCTCGAGCTGTCGCGCGAGGCCATTCGCCGTTTCAACCAGTTCTACGGCGAAGTGCTTGTCGAGCCGCAACCAGTGCTCACGCCTACTTCACGTCTTCCAGGGCTCGACAATCGGAAGATGAGCAAGAGCTATGGCAATACCATCGACCTGAGCGATGACGCGGAGACGGTGGTGAAGAAAGTCCGGCAGATGTACACCGACCCGAAGCGCATTCGGGCAGACATTCCGGGCACGGTCGAAGGCAATCCGGTCTTCATGTACCATGACGCTTTCAACGCCAACACCGCTGAGGTCGAGGATCTCAAGACACGTTACCGGGCGGGCAAAGTAGGCGATGTCGAGGTCAAGACGAAACTGGCCAAAGCGGTGAACGATGTTCTGGAGCCACTGCGCGAGCGGCGGCGCGAGATGCTGAGCAAGCCCGGCCAGATTCGCGAGATCGTGCACGAGGGTTCGCGGAAAGCACGTGTCATCGCACAGGCGACGATGGAGCGCGTGCGTGACGCGGTGAAACTTCGCTACTGAAGTCCGGACTGAAGCCGGACACTACGGACGTGACGCAACAGACTGATTTCGAATCGTCGCCCGACGCCTATCAGGTCAAGCTCGATACCTTCGAGGGCCCGCTCGATCTGCTCCTGCACCTCATTCGCACCAATGAGGTGAACATCTACGACATCCCGATCGCGATGATCACGGAGCAGTACCTGAAGTACATCGAGTTGATGCAGGAGCTGAACCTCGATCTCGCGGGCGAGTTCCTGGTGATGGCGGCGACGTTGATCCACATCAAGTCGCGCACGCTGCTGCCGCGTCCTGATCCGAGCCAGGAGGACGGCGGACCCGAAGAAGATCCGCGTGAAGCGCTCGTACGCCGGCTGCTCGAGCACCAGAAGTTCAAGGCCGCCGCCGAGCTCCTGCACGATCGCGAGACGCTGCGCAGCGCGCAGTACATGCGCCCCGATTCGCGCGTCGCCGATGCCGCGGGCGACGAGTACGAGCCGGAACTCGAGGTCGATCTGTTTGGACTGCTCGCGGCGTTCCGCGGCGTCCTCGAGCGCGCCACGCGCCGGCCTCGGATGGTGATCCCGCCCGAGGAGTTGTCAATCGAGGATCGCATGCGGCAGGTGCTCGGCCGGCTCTCGGAAACCGAAGCGCTTGGCTTCGAGGACTTGTTCGCCGATGGCGATGGCTCGCGGCCGTTCATGATCGTCACGTTCCTGGCCCTCCTCGAGATGATCAGGCTGAAGCTGATTCGTGTCTTCCAGTCGGGCGGTGTCGGGCCGATTCGTGTCTACAAACGCGCGCGGCCAACCGATGCGCCGCATCCGATTGACGATCCCCAATCATGACCAACGAGACCGAGACCGAGACCGTTCACGAAGAAATTCCTGCCGTCGCGCCTGAGCCCCAGGAATCCGGGGTCAGCGCCGAGGTCAAGGCCGTCGTCGAGGCGCTGATCTTCGCGTCGCCGGAACCGATTACGCCGAAGATGCTGTTCAAGCTGCTCGCCGACGAGCCGAAGGAAGACGTGACAGCAGCGATCGCGGCGCTGAAGACGGACTACGAGAATCGTCCCGGGCTGCAGATGGTTGAAGTCGCGGGTGGCTACCAGATAGTCACGCGTCCTGATCTGCACGAGTGGGTGCGCCGTCTCTTTCACGAGCGCTCGTCGCAGAAGCTGACCGTGCAGGGTCTCGAGACGCTGGCGGTGATTGCCTACAAGCAGCCGATCACGTCGCTCGAGATCGCCGAGATTCGCGGCGTCAATACCAGCGGTGTCCTCTCGACGCTGCTGGAACG
>DATCXH010000368.1:0-2826 GCA_036565925.1 Vicinamibacterales bacterium | reverse complement strand
CGCCGATGCGATGTTGAAGACGGCCAACGTCGTCCTTGTCAGCTGGCAGAAGGTTGACGCGGGGCTGGTCACCGCGTTGATACGGGGCGACGTTGGGTCGGTCAAAGCCGCGACCGACGCCGGCGCGGCGGCCGCCAGGCGCGTCGGCGAGTTGATCGGCGTGCACGTGATCCCGCGCCCCGCCGACGATCTGGAAAAGATATTCCCCATTCGATAGCGATCGTCGTAGAGGCGGGTCTCGAGAGACCGCCATTCCAACCGTCGATACCATTACGGCCAGAACAGCGTGTTGATCTCCGGATGCGGCCGCGCTCGTCCAAGTCCGGCGAAGCTGCCACTCGCGGCGATCTCCTGCGCCGCATCGAGAAATGCGCTCCACGCGACGCGCGCCAGCGCTCCGCCCACGCTGATGCGACGCACGCCGGCGTCGGCGAGCTGCGACACGGTCGCGAACGGCGTGCTCACAAGGACGTTCACCGGCTTCGGCGCGACCGCCTTCACCACAGCTTCGATGTCGTTGATCGATCGGATCCCGGGCGCATAGAGGCAATCAGCGCCGGCCTCGGCGTACGCCACGAGGCGGGCGATCGTCTGCGCGAGATCGGGGCGACCGACGATGAAGCCCTCGGAGCGGCCGGTCAGGAGCACAGCACTCCCGCTGTCATCGATCGCGCGGCGTGCCGCGCGAATACGCTCGACGGCCAGCGAGAACTCGAACAACGGATCGTCGGGCTTGCCGGTGGAGTCTTCGATCGACACCCCGGCGATGCCGGTCGCGACTGCACGCGTGAGGTTCGCGGCCACGCCCTGCGGTGCGATGGCGAATCCACCTTCGAAGTCGGCATTCAACGGAACGTCGACCGCCGCAGCCATCGCGGTCAGATGCGCGAGCGCCTGATCGAGCGTGACGCCGTTGTCGTATCGTCCGACCGACCACGCGAAGCCGGCGCTCGTCGTCGCCAACGCCGCGAACCCGAGAGACGCGAGCACGCGCGCGCTGCCGAGGTCCCAAGGGTTCGGCATGACGAAGCAGCCGGACCGGTGCAGCTGACGGAAGGTGCGATAGCGCGATTGGTTGTCCATACCGGTATCGTAGCGATGGGGCAGGTCAGCTTGTCCGCATGGCACTCAGCGGCGAACCCATAAGGCAGATATCTGCGTCTGATATCTGCGTATGATATCTGCGTATGTTGTTGACAAGTGATCTGTCCGCTTTCGTTTGACAAATGATCTGACCGCTTTCAGAGTGAGGCCTGTGGGAGCTGTGGGAAACGCGATTTGGGCGTTTTCCAAGGAGCGGTGGACGCGTTCTTCGCGTCCACGGCTCCGGCAGCTGCCATAGGCTGGATGGCTCGACGCCGATCACGCGGTCGCTCGAGACCCGGCGCATACCGACCGAGGCAATGCGTTCCCAGCCAGATCGAGATTGCCCCTGAGAGATGACGACGGACCAGCACGCGTCGGCCAGCGCAGGTTCGGCGGCCCGGCTGGCGAGCGACCTGCAAGACGTAGCTGTCGATCGACACCGTATTGTCGACGGCGACGACCCGCTCGTCTTCGTGACACAGAATCTGGTCTAGATCGACCCGCCCGACCGCGACAAAGGCGCTCGCCGGATCGGCGGCGGCGCACGGAAACGTCCGGTTGTACTCGGGCACAAAGCGCTCGCGTAGATAGCCGTTCGCGGCATCGAGCGTGGTGACCTGGGCGACGCGGAGCTCGTTGACCAGCCGGTCTTGGAACGTCCGGTTTAAGCGCTCGCTACGTCCGCGCGCTTGCGGGGAGTAGGCGCCGATGTGCTCGATGCCGAGCCGCTCGAGCGCCCGCCCCACCTGGGTCAGCCGCTGCTTATCAACGGGCCCACCGGCGTGCGGCGTGTGGAACGCCCAGTGCGCACGGTCGGTGTAGATCGCAATCGGCAGCCCGTGCGTCGTGATCACGTCGCGTAAGGCGGTCATCACCGCCACGGTCGTTTCGCCGGGCCACAGCTGGGCATACAGGACCTGTTTGGTCGCATCATCGAGGACCGCGAGCAAGACGGCCCGCACTGTGGGGCGTAACGCGAGCCACGCATGCGGGCTGCCGTCAATGTGGAGCAATTCGCCGAAGCAGGCCCGCGGCTCGCGTCGACGGCGATGCCGGCCGCGCGCGCGATGTTTTTTGACCAAGCCGGCCGCTTGCAGGGCCTGCTTCAAAAAACTGTAGGACACCTGCGCCGCGTGCTCGCGGCGGGCGATCTGATGAAAGTGCCGGACATTAAACCCGCGGTACCGGTCCCGATACAACCGCAGCAACCGCTCCACTTCCGGCGCGGCAATCCGACGCACCGACGGCCGGTGCCGACGCTTGTCCACGAGCCCCACGTAGCCGTGCGTCTCGTACCGTTCCCGCCACCGACGCAACGTCCGCGCCGAAAAGCCGAGAATGTCGGCGGCGCGAAACCAATGCAACTCGCCACTGAGGGCTTTCAGGATGACTTCCTCGACCTTCATCGCCCGCTCCCATGCAGCGTCGGGATACGACATCGAGCCTCCTCGGCTCTCCTCCTATCCCAGCCGCTGCTAAAGCGGACAGATCACTTGCTCTCGCGAGCGGTCAAATCATGTACTCCCTACACGTATGATATCTGCGTATTGACATTGAGCATATATCTGCTCATAATGCGCCCCCATGCGACGGAAGCGGGGCGGACTGGTTCCACTCGAGATCGCTATCTGTACGTGCGCCGCCGACTTGCTGATGAGGGGCACGCGCGAATTCCATGGCTATGAGATCGCGAAACGTCTGAGCGACGTCGCCGATCACAAGCTGCTCACCGCCTACGGA
>DATCXH010000977.1:0-7084 GCA_036565925.1 Vicinamibacterales bacterium | reverse complement strand
ACGAACGCAAGGCGTTCGGTATCCACACCAAGATGAATCACGTCGATCTGTGATGTTGGCCAGCCGATCTCGATCAGTTGCCGACGGACCGCGTGCGATGTGCACAACGCGTGCATCCCGAGGCGGGCAACAGCGCGATACCGTTCGACCCAGATGCGATCGCGCATCAGGCGCGACACGTCGTAGCCGTGAAAGATTGTCACCGCCGGACGATCGATCGCGAGCGCAGTCGTCATCCCGAGCATCGCCTGAGGCCCGAAGTGACAGACAACCGCATTCGCGTTGACGTCTGCGGCCAACCTCCACACCTCTTCCTCGGGGTGTGGCACCACTACGGAGGTCAGCGGGAAGTGGTGGAAGTTCTTCAGCGAGGCGGCGACAACGTGATGCGTGCAGCCGTGAAGTCCGGTGATCAGATCGTATGTGAAGGTCTCTGAGAGCGGAAGGTACCGGCCGCAGACGTGCAGGAGGGTCATATCCGATTGCGGCATGTGATCGCCACATCTGCAAACCCGGCACCTGTTTTATGACGGCGCGATCGCCCGACTGTTACGAGATTTTCGAGGAAAACGATGGATCACGTTCGGTCGCGGTATCGCCGTTCCGTCACGAGTGTCGGTTTGGCGTCAGCGTGAGTGTTGATCGGACTCAGCACACGAGCGTCATCGAAACCACGCGTGGCAGTGGCGCGCTGCCGGTGAGCGCGGACGGCACAGACACTCGTCGCATCGTGGGCATCGGCTCACCGCGAGGAGTGGACCGCCACCACCATCACAACGCTCGCGGGGGAACCCTCAGGAGTGGGTTGGCACGGCACATGCTCCGCGAGACTTCAGCGCCACTGTCGGGGTGAAAGGTGAAGGTTATGCGGATGCGCAGCGCGCTCAGTCTTGTTATCGCGACCGTCTTTCTCTGCACTGCGCCGGGGAGCGCCGCAGATGGCCAGTTGCGCATCGAAGTGTCGCCACGTATCAGCCAGGCCCCAGCCGAGGTCCGTATCCGAGCGATCGTGTCGCCCAGCGCCGAAAACCGCGGTCTCCGCATCGTCGCTGACTCGGGCGAGTTCTTTCGCAGCAGCTATTTGACGCTCGACGGCGCTGACGCCGCACCGATCACTGAGACCAGCTTCAAGAATTTGCCCGGCGGTGAGTACGAAGTAACGGTCACACTTGTCAATTCGCAGGGCCACGCGACCAACGTCGATCGGCTGACGATCACGGTTATGTCATCCGGGCGATAGGTCATTCAGGTCGTCGTAGACCAGCTGTCGCCACGTTTTAGAGCGGTCGCTTCACACCTTTAGCGAACGCGTCAGTTAAGCGCGCTTCATCCGCAGTTAACGGAGTGAGATTTCTTCTCACCCCATTAACCGCCGTTGCCGATCAAAAGTCGATGGAGGCGCTCAGTTTCGCGAAACGTGCGGCCATCACGGTCGTCGGCACCAGCCAGCGTCCGCCAGGATTGAACGCCTGGTTGTAGGTCAGCACCGCGCTTGCGTTGAACAGGTTGTAGATGTCCACGCCGACGTTGGTGCGTGTTCTGCCGAAGCGCAGGATCTTCGCGACGCGCAGATCGAAGGCGTTTACGCGATCGCCGTACACTTCACCGGGCTCGAGCAGGTTCACTGTCACGCTCGGCGCGTTGCCTGAGAGCGGCCGGCCGAGTGTCTGCGCGGCGACCGCGCTCGTGACGACGTACTGTGCCTGCAGCGGCGCGCCTTGATCGCTGCGGAACGTGCCGCTGACCAGCATGTCGACCTTCGGCACGGTATAGGCGGCGAGCCCGCTCAAACGGGTGTTGAATCCTGGATCGTTGTGGCAGAACGGATCGAGCGGAGCAATCTCGGGGAGGTCCGCCTGTATCTCGCAGTTGTCGGTGACAGTCTTGCCGACGTTGATGCCGCCCTGCACAGACAGACCATTGCGTCCGCGCGCGCTGACGTTCATCAAGATGCCGTTGTACATCGACGTCTGCGAACCGAAGCTGTCGGACAGCGTTGTGTAGCTGTTGGTCTGGCCGGACTTCGCCGGGCTGACGTTGTAGAGACCCGAAATGGTGTAGCCACCGCCATTCGGCAGACGTGGATCGGACGGCGCCACGATGCTGAACCGATCGAAGTCGGCGGCGGTAACCGCGAGGTTGTCGATGACGGTGAAATGCTGAAGCCAACGCCGGAAGTAACCGACCTCGACCGCAACACCGTTCAATACCTGCTGCTGTACCGACACGCCGATCTGCCAGTCGCTCGGGCGCACTCCCGAACCTTCAAGCAGCGCCGGATCGAAGCTGCCGCTGAACACCGGCTTGCCGAAGTTCACGTTACTCAACTGTCCGCAGAGATCGCCGCCGCTCGGACGAAAATCGTTGGCATTCGGATCGAGCAGATTGCAGTCAGGTATGTAGTTGCCGTTGGCGTCGGTCCATGCGCGAGTGACGGCAGGCGGTGCACCCAGCACCGGACTGCCCGCGATGCGTGCGGCGGGATTGGTCAGCGAGTAGGTGTTGTGATTCGTCGCCGCTTCGAGATACTTGCCGACGTTCAGCTTGATCGACGTCTTCCCAGTGCCGAACAAGTCGTACGCCGCGCCACCGCGCACGGTGACATCGTCGTAGCCCTTCACGCCGTCCTGTGCGGGAAGTGTGAATCCCTCGGGCAGAAACCGCACGGGTCCGATCTGCTGATCGGGGAAGTAGCTCCATGCGTGGTCGTAGCGCACCGCGCCCTGCAGCGTCAGTCGCTTCATCGTCCACTGCTCCTGGGCGTAGAGCGCTTCCCATCGCGTGCGTTGTCCCGTATCGAATGGCTTGAGATCCATCGTCAACAGATTCGGGACGCCGTAGTTCAATCGATAGGTGAGGTGATTGTCGTTGCTGAAGTAGCTCTGATTGATGCGGTGATACGCCGCCTGATAGCCGAACTTCATGCTGTGCGCGCCGGTGACGTATGACGCCGATCCGCGCCAGTTGAGCACGAAGCCCTGATTGCTCGACCAGTCCTGCGATCCGAATGTGAGATTCGAGATGCCGTGCGCACAGGCGCCGGGCACGGCATTGGCGGGGGCAGCGCCTGCGCACTGTTCGACCATGCGGGGGATGGCGCGCGTGGGATTGCCCGGCATCTCCTGGCCGCCGTAATGACTGAAGTAGGTGCCCATGCCGCCGTCGAGCAGCAAGCGGTTCGTGAACGGCGAGGTCCACGTGGCTTGCGTGACGCGCTGATAGGCATGACCGCGCCCGGCATAGTTCGAGATCTCAGGCGCCTGCGTGGCCGTCGCGAGTCCGAATGATCCCGCTGAACCCGGGGCGCCGCCGATGATCCATTCATCGTCGCCCTGCTGACGGCAGCCGTTGTCGTTGCCTTGCCACGTCGCGCCCTGACACGGATTCTGCTCGTCCCAGAACAGGTTGAAGCGATGACGCGACGCAGGCTGCAGCGTCAACCGGACATTGGCGATCCGCCAGCTCCCCGCAGTGGCCGCCTGTTTCGAGAGGTCCGGGACGTAGATGAACTTCGTCGGGTCGCCGGCATTCTGGTTGCGATACATGCCAGGCACCGACTGCCAGCTACCTTCCTCGCGCACGTTGGCGAAGTACCAGATGCGATCTTTCATGATCGGTCCGCCGACGCCCGCTGTGAAATCCCACAGCTTCAGTAATTCACCGGGCGCGCGAAGTCCCGCAGCCTGCAGCTCGCTCGTGTAGTTGCTGCCGACCAGGCCGCGCGGTGTGCCCGCCAGATAGAGATTGCCTTTCAGCTGATTGCCGCCGGTCTTCGGCACGATGTTCATCGTCGGGCCGCCCACTTCGGCTTCGCCCAGTCCGCCCGATGTCGAGAAGGTCACTTCCTGCGAGTTGCCGACGTCGGGGATGTAGCTCGACACGCCGCCGCCGCTCAGCGCGGCGCCGACGTTCAGACCTTCTACCTGCAAACGGCCTTCCGTGCCTCGGCCGCCGGGGCCGCCGAAGACGACAAGCGCCGGCGTGACCTGCACGTCGCGCGAGCCGCCGCTCACCGCGGGAATGAGCTGAAAGAGCGCGCCATACGATCGCGAGGTGGGAAGGTCGGCGATGACCTGGCCCGCGACCGTCGTCTGACGACGGACGCTCTGCACGTCGACGATGGGGGATTGGGCCGTGATGGTGAGCGTCTCTTCGAGCGCGCCGACCTGCAGATCGAGATCGATGCGTGAAATGGCGGTGCCGGTGACTTCGATGCCGTCGCGCTTGACGGTGTTGAAGCCTTGAAGAGTTGCCGTCACGGTATAAGTGCCGGGGCGAAGATCGATGATGCGGTACTGGCCAGTGCCGTCAGTGACGGCGGTACGGATTTTCTCGATCAGAACGGGACTCGAAACTTCGACCGATACGCCGGGCAGCACCGCCCCGGAACTATCCTTGACGACGCCGGTGATGGAACCCTGGGCGGCCGCCAGCGTGGGCACGCACACAATGGCGGCGAGTACGATGAGCACTCGATAGACAGTGGACATACACTCTCCCTGGTTCGTGATTACCCGCTACAAGGCCGTGATTCTGCGGTGCCGGATGTTCAAAGTCAACGTATTCGCGTGGGTATTGCTCGTGGCGATCAGCGTTGCGATCGTGACCGCACAAGGTGACGGGGATCAGCCGATGGCGCGAACCGACGACAACTCGCGCCTCGCACACGCGCAGCTCCTCGACAAAGCACGTCGCGGTGGCATCGACGTCTATTTCGAAGGCGACTCGATCACCAGGCGATGGGGGACCAGCGACCCAGCGTATCGCGCGTTCCTCGATCACTGGACGCGCAGCTTCTTCGGGTGGAACGCCGCGAACTTCGGATGGGGAGGCGATACCGTTCAGAACATTCTGTGGCGTCTCACCGAGGGCGAGTTGGATGGCGTGCATCCGAAGGTGATCGTCGTCATGGCGGGCACGAACAATGTTGGCGGGATGCCACGGCAAGGTGTTGATGCCACGGTTGTCGAGAACGTGGCGAGTGGGATGAAGGCGGTCCTCGAACTCGTGCGGCGGAAGGCTCCGGACGCGACGGTGATTGTGATGGGGGTCACGCCGCGCATGGACAGTGCCGGCGGCGCGAGCGTCATGCCGACGATTGATGCGATTAACGAGCGCTACGCGCGGTTTGCCGACGCGCCACGCGTTCGTTACGTCAATATCAACGCACAGCTCGCGCGATCCGACGGTGCGCCGCGCGAGGGCGTGACCGTTGACGGATTACATCTGTCGCTGGCGGGTTATCAGGTGTGGGCCGATGCGCTGAAGCCGATCTTCACAGAGCTCCTCGGACCACCGGCCGCGATCGATAGGGCCCCGCCACCGACCGGCGATCCTTCTGTGGCCCGGCCCCCTAACGGCGACCCGAGCGCTGCATCAACGAGCTCGCCCACTCGATGAAGTACTTCATGTTCGAGCGATCCTCGTGTCCACCGTCGTGCTGACGCCACGCGAGCTCACCATCAAGCAGGCCGACGTTGACGGCCGGCATTTTCGCCACGCGGTAGTCGTGTGTGTCGCCGAGGTCCCTGACGCCGAGTAGTCGAAAGACGGGACCAGCCGCGACCGCTGCCATGTAGCTGCCCTGATGATCGAGCCAGTGTGCGTCACCCTTCTCAGGGATGCCGTAGCTGATGAACACCCATCGCGGTGCGACGAGTGCAATGAGCTGATGCGCATCGACGGGGATGTCATTCGCGGTCTTCGCGCCGAACGTCGATTCGGCAGTGCCATATTTGAGGAAGTTGCCCGCCATCCAGTGATACTCGCCGGCGCCGGTGAGGTTCTCGACGGCCTCGCCGAAGTTGCGACGGTGCAGCTTGGCACCGCCTTCTCCAGAAGATCCGACGAGCACCATCCTGAAGCGTGGCTCGAACGCGGCGGCAACGAGCGCAGCCTTTCCGTACCGCGACACGCCTTCTATACCGACGTGCTCGGTATCCACGGCGGGATCGGTGTCGAGGTAATCGAGTCCGCGCGACGCGCCCCAGGCCCACGCGCGAAGAGAACCCCAGTCGTCGGGTTTGCGCGCCTGGCCCTTATTCACCAGCCCGATGATTCCTCGCGTCAGCCCGGCACCGTTGTCGGCCTGTATGCTCACCGGGCTGATTGATGCGTATCCCCATCCTGCTGCGATCAACTGCTGCGCCGACGTGGGTGGACCGCTCGGAGGTTCAGTGGGCGGCGGCGTTGGTGGGAGCGCTGCATTGCCGAACATCATCAGCACCGGCACTTTGCTTTTCGCGCTGGCCGGCGTGACGACCGTCATCTGAATGTCGACGGTGATCGCCGGATACGACGAATTGTCGACGTGGCCCACCAACTGCTTCGCGAGCACAGGCAGCCCGGCGACCTGTGCGTTGACGGTTTGCTTCAATTCCCATTTCACAGTGGGTACGGTCGGCGGTACGCGACCGAACACCTCGCGTTCGAAGTCCTCAACGATTTCCGGGCGGCGCAGCTTCCACCACATGTCGGCGGTCGTGACCTTGCGACCGTTCTTCAACGTCAAAGGATCGGGAAGATCAGGGTAGGGATTGGCCTTCTCGGGATCGTAGTTCGCCGCATTCGATGCGCCCGGCGCCGCATTCCCGCTCGGCCCCGGCCGCAGTGTCTTGATCCCCAGCTGGTCTTTCATGTTCTGGTGATCCTGCTGCGTCGTCCAGGTGAGTGGCTCCTGGGCAACGACGAATGTTGCTGCCGCCAGCATGGTCGCGATCGACAAGAGCGACGTGGTCTTCATACGGCGAGATTGTAGCCGGACAGCGTTCGCCGACTGCACATGTCACGGATTATCAACACAGAGGCCGCAGAGCACACCGAGTCATTCGAGTGGGCGCGCGCTTCGCGCCGCCGGCCGCACGTTCACGAGGCGGGTGCCTCTCGAATGCTCCGTTTCTCCGCTGCTGCGTGTTAATCCGTTGTCTCCGCAATCTCCGTTACCTCACGTCGAATACCGAACGGTAACGCTCGCCGGAAACACCTTCGTGCCCTCGAGTGTCACACCCGGCGAGCCACTCACGTCGAACTGACATAGTCGTGGCAGTGTCGAGAGAAAGACAAGGCCGGAGTCGGTCACATGCAG
>DATCXH010000458.1:0-2789 GCA_036565925.1 Vicinamibacterales bacterium | reverse complement strand
GCGCGAGTTCGCCGACGATGAAGCCAATACCGAGACGGTGACGAGGCTGCACATGCTGGTCGGCGGGCCAGGGCGTCCGACATCGACAGGGCGGGCCATCCATTGGCACGCGGCTTCCGATGTGCGCATCGAGTACGTGTTCACCGATACCGAGCGGCAGACGATCCCGTTCGTGCGAGCGATCGACAAGACCGGTCGGGTCAAGGAATACCGTGCTGAAGGCACCACTGACGACCAGGTTGCCAAGGGCACCAGCCGCGTGATGGACTGCATCGACTGTCACAACGTCGCCGCGCACCGGATCGCAGCAACGGCTGAAGGAGCCGTCGATGCCGCGATCGCCAGCGATGCCATCAGCCGACGGCTACCGTACGTGCGTCGCGAAAGTGTCCGGCTTGTGAAGTCGGACTATCCGACTCAGGAGCAGGGCCTGGACGAAATCGCAAAAGGACTTCGCGCCTTTTACAGCGGCCGCGGCGCCTTCGACGAACAGGAGCTCGCCCGTTCGGTTGCCGGGCTGCAGAACGTCTACCGCCGCAATGTATTCCCGTCTATGAAAGTGACCTTCGGGGTGTATCCAAACAACATCGGACACATTACGTCCAACGGCTGTTTCCGCTGTCACGACGGCGGGCACACCGCATCTGACGGGAGCACCATCAGTGCCGACTGCGAGTACTGCCACACGCAGGGAGAGCAGAGCAACTCGCAGTAATCGTGTGTAGTGTCCGGCTTGAGCGCACCGGCAAGTCCGCCTAAAGGCGGACACTACATCGTCGCCGAAAGGCGGACACCACCATCGTCCGCCGACTACCAGTAGTACAAGAGACCGAAGACCGCCGAGTGCGCTGTATAAGGCCGGTAGGTATAGCCGAGCACGAGCGAGCTCGGTTGCACGATGCTGTTGATCACGCTGGGGTCGAAGGCGAAATCAAAGATCCGGTAGGGCTCGTAGACGTATGACACCGTTGCGGCGAGGCGACCGCTCAGGCGGTGCCGAACGTCCAGCCGAAGGTTCTGCAGCTTGTTGAAGGTCTGCGGTAATTGCGACGGCGGCGGCAGCGCGGGTCCGACCTCGTACACGAAATTACCGCGCGCGTAGGAATAGTCCCACGAGAAACGTGCCTCGGTATTGCGCCCGATGCGCGGCGGTTGGACGTAGACCGATACGTAGTGGACCGTTTCCCGTGACTCAGCGGTCCAGTCGCGGTTCGGGTCGTTCGCCTGGTCACCGGGATTTGCCGATCGAGATCGCTGAAGCCCGGTATAGCGCTCGTAGTTATAGGTGGTGCCCAAGACGAGGCCACGCGGAAACTGATAATCGACGCCCAGCGAGGCGTTGCGGAACCCGGCCTCCTGCAGGCCGAAGTAGCTGTCACCGAAATCGTCATTCCCGACGCCGCCACTCAGACTGAATGTGAGCGCCTCCGTCGGGACGATGTCCACCTGGCCGACAAAGCGATTGCGCGTGCGGTTGGCGAGGTCGTAGTGACGCAGCTGCGGCTGTTCACCGATTTCTTCGAGTGCCGCTTCGTCGAGCCCGGAGCCACTGCGGGTGCCGTACTCATAGTGCGCGCGAAAGGTCGCCCACTGCGAGCCGACGACATCGGCTTTGAGCTGCAGCACGTTCTCATTGGAGGATTGGAAGATGCGAAAGTCGTAACCGTTGTGGTTGTTGGTGTAGCCAACCGTGAGCGCCAACGGATGCAGGCCGGTCCACGTGGCGTCGGCGTCGAATGTGTTGCGATTGTGCGCGAAGAGCTCGGGGCCGCCGGTCGAGCTCGTCGCGAGTGATGTGTCGTAATTGATGAATTGCGGAATCGGCGTCTCCGGCGTGTGGTTGTTGTAGTCGTAGCGCCGGAAGCGCGCGCTGAATCGCCAGTCATCTTGCGGACGCGACACGAAGTTGAGATTGGTCGCGATCGTATGTGCCTCTGCCTCCGCGGTCGCACGTGGGAGCGTCAGTTGCGGCAGAGCGCTGTTGATCGTGAACGGCAGCAGCGCCTCGTCGTTGTTCCACCACCCGTAGGCGAGCGACCCGGTGACCTGCGTACGGCGTGCGAGCTTCACGTATCCCGCGGTGCTCATCGTCTGCATCGAATTAGACGGCCATAGTGCGGTGCGCCCGCGTCCCGGTGCCGTTGCGCTGTCGTTCAGTACCAGCGGATTGTCCCAGACCAGCGTGTCGTCGAGATTGTTGAACCACGATCCGTTGTAGGCGCCGCGAATCATCGCTCGCGTGTTCGTCCACTGAGCGCCGAGCTCGACATCGTTGGTGCGCGAGCGGTAGGGCAGTGCGACCTCGTTGTCATTGCCGAAGCCGAAGGACGCTCCCCAGGGCAGTTCACCCGAGTGCCTCGTCGTTGTGAAGTGACCGCTAACATCGACCTGGGTCGAAGGCATCGCGGCGACGTTCACGTGACCGATGTCGCGACGTTCGCGCAGATCGAATTGCGGAGAAATGGGCAGGAAGGCATTGAGGTTTCCCGCGCGCTGCGCCGCATCGTCCAGCACGAGGACGGCTTCGCCGACCGACGTGAACGGCGTGCGCGTGTCGACGCTGTAGAACTGCGGAATCTGATCCCAGAGGCCGCTGACCGTGAAGCGGCCGATCCGTTCGTAGCTGGCGGAATAACGCTGATCGCGCCATCCGAGATTGTCGGCGGTGAGCGTCGCAGCCCATTCAGGTCGCTCGCGCAGCAGACGTCCGGTGGTAAACAGCAGGCCGTCGCGCAGATCCTCGTAGCGCTGCCAGCGTGCCGGGTCGCCTTCGATGCTGGCGAGGCGTC
>DATCXH010000807.1:0-3500 GCA_036565925.1 Vicinamibacterales bacterium | reverse complement strand
GGTTCCAGCCGCACGCCTGCTGGTGCCGCTTGGCGACCTCAGTCCGGCGAAGGCCGCGCCACTGAGTGACGCCGCGCTGACGCCCTATCACGCCATCAAACGCGCGCTGCCACGCCTCAATGCCGACAGCACCGTCGTCGTAATGGGCGTCGGCGGATTGGGACATATGGCGATTCAGCTCCTTCGCGTGCTTGCGCCCATGCGCATTATCGCGGCCGATGTGGACCACACGAAACTCGAACAGGCGAAGGCGCTTGGCGCGCATGACGTGGTGGACAACCGCAATGCCGACGATGCAGCCGGGCGGATACTGCAGATTACGGGCCCGCGCGGCGCCGGCCTGGTGCTCGATTGTGTAGGAGTGCAAGCAACGCTCGATCTCGGTGCACGGCTGCTCGGGCGCAACTCGCTGTGGACCATCGTTGGATTAGGCGGGGGACACCATGACTTTCATCACGGCAGCACACCCTATGGATGCACGATGAGCATTCCCTATTGGGGCTCTCGTGTCGAGCTGATGGAAGTAATCACGATGGCGCGCAACGGGAGAATCCATGCAGAGACGACCGAGTTCCCGTTGGAGCAGGCTGACGCCGTTTATGAGAGGCTCAGAGCCGGGCAGATCACCGGACGCGCTGTGTTGGTACCTCAATGATGTCCGCGTTCAGGAGCATCCTCGTTGACATCGATGCCGCAGCGGCGCCGCACCCCGCTCTCGAGCGCGCGATCCTGCTCGCGAGCAAGTCGGGCGCGAGACTCACGGTCGCCGATGTCATGACGGTTCCGCCTCACGCGCGTCACTACTTACCAGCAGAGATCGAAGAACGTCTCGTGAGCGACCGCCGCCAGCAACTTGCGCGCATCACTGGAGAGGTCAATGACGTGCGCGCCGAGGCAAGGCTCCTCGTCGGACGACCCGCGACGGTGTTGATCGAAGAAGTACTGCGCTCGAATCACGATTTGATCATGCGATCGCACGCACGTGACCTGGCGAGCCCCGGCCCAAGGCCCTTTGGTGCGGTGGATATGGAGCTCTTGCGGAAGTGTCGATGTCCCGTAATGCTCGTTCGTCACGGCGATCCGGCGAGTGAACCGCGGATCGCGTGTGCGATCGATGCGAGCGCTGACGATCCCGACGCTGAGGCATTGAACGCAAAGATTATCGAGTTGGCACTCCTGATGTCCGATTACCTCGAGTCCGGCCCGCCCACGCTGTTTCACGCGTGGACGCCGATCGCCGAACGTGCCGTTCGCAGCCACGTGCCGGACGATCAATTCGCGACGTATGTGGAGCAGGCGCGACAACGTGCCGAATCAACGTTCGCGCGTGTCGTTCAATCGTTTGAGGGGCGACTCGATGAAAAACAGATCGTGCTTCGGCGAGGCGAGCCCGGAGACGTCATCCCCGAGTTCGTCGTGTCCGAAGGTGTCGACGTGCTCGTGATGGGCACGGTCGCGCGTGGCGGGATTCCGGGGATGCTCATCGGCAACACCGCAGAACGAGTGCTCCGCAAGCTGCCGTGTTCCGTGTTGACCGTCAAGCCAGATGGATTCGAAAGTCCTGTGCGCCTCGCGAGGGCGTAACGCGCCGCGACGATGACAATTCACGCGAGGCGGATAAGAACGCGTGTCCCCCAGGGATCGGCGGCCCTCACGCCATTCGCGCCGCGTTCCGACGTGTAGCCAGCGGACTCCAGGCTGCGTTCTGCGGCCGCGACGTCGTCCTGTGACGGGACCAGGAGCTCCCACTCGAGCAGTTGTGCCTCGTCCGGTGAAGGGGAGGGGCCGGATGACCACGTGTTCGTACCGAGATGATGGTGGTAGCCACCAGCTGACATGAACAGCGCGCCGGGATAATTCCAGACCGTTTTGTCGAAGCCGAGCGTTCGATGATAGAAGTGCTCGGCAAGCTCCAGGCTTCCGACTGACAGGTGTACGTGGCCCATCCTCGTCCCCGCCGGCGCCCCGTCCCATACAGCTCCGGCGCCTGCGGCAATCACACTTCTCACGTCGAGCGGATCGGTCGTCATCACGACTTCGCGACCGTTCCGCTGCCAGGAGGTCTGCGGTCGATCTGCGTAGACCTCAATCCCCAAACCATCCGGATCCCAGAGATATAGCGACTCACTGACAAGGTGATCGGCGGCACCGACCCGTACGCCAACGTGCGAAAGGTGAACTGCGAATCGCCCAAGCGCGGCACGCTCTGGCAGCAGGATTGCGAAGTGATACAGGCCGAATGCGGAGCGTCGAGCGTTCGTGACGCCAGGGCGGGTCTGTAACGTCACGAGTGGACGATCGTCACCATGGGGAGCCAGCGTGGTGATATCGCCTGCGGCGAGTACCCGAAGTCCAATCACCTCCTCGTAGTAAGCGATCGATCGAGCGAGGTCGCTTACCTGCAGCCGCACACCGCCGACGTGCGTGCTATCGGGGAGGAAAAACGCGGGCGGTGCAATACCGTATGCGCGTTCCGAACTCACTCGACGGCTGACCGCGGGCACATCGACCGGCGTTTCATTCGGTGATCTCCTCACGTCCGGCGACCCAATTCATCAGAACATGCCGTTGCGGTTGGCTGATTGTTCCGGGATCTTTTGCAGCACATCCCATTGCTCGACGATCTTGCCGTTCGCATCGAGCCGAAAGATGTCGATGGCGGCCCAGTGACCGTCATTTGGCCAGCTCTGGTCGCAATGCAGGACCACGAACTCTCCGTCGGCGAGAACCCGCTTGAATTCCACATGCTTTCCCGGATACTCGCGTGCCATCCGTTCGAAGTATTCGATGAACGCTGCCTTGCCATCGGCGACCAGCGGATTGTGCTGCGTGTACGTCGCTCCGACGTATCTCCGAACAGCTTCAGCCGGTTGCGACTGATTGAACATCAGGTCATAGAAGGCGGTCACCGTTGCTTTGTGCCCCTCCAGTGTCATCTCGCCTGTGTTGGGAGCTGCGTGTTCGTCGTGTGGCGAGATCTGCGCAGACCCGATGTCCACTGTTTCCATCGACTCCCACGCCCATGTTCCGTAAAAGCCAACGAACTGGGCGCCATGCGAATTGAGAATGCGCGCCGCGAGAGTGCGTTTCTCGGGCTCCTTCGCCAGGACCATGATGACGAACCGGCCCGCACGCAGATCCTCTACATGTCGACCCAGATACTTGGACTCTTCGGCGGGCCCCAGCACGCGGATCAACGCCCGCTGAAATCTGGCGAGAAACCCATGCTCTTCGCCGGTCGGGTCCAGCCGGTGCACATCTTCCTCTCCACGCAGGATGTCGATGTCGGAGTCTTGAAAACCTTCCCGGAGGAGCGTCTCGATCGCTGCTCGGGCGCTCTTCGCGTCAGCGATGGTCCCTACAACGCGCTCAGACGGGTACGAAATGAAATCTCCGGGCTCGTGCTGGTGGGTCGTCATATGCGTGCTCCGATGATCTCGCGATGTTACCGCGTCATCATTCGCTCACAGCGCGGCTCCGGCGCAGCGACGCACGCCGAT
>DATCXH010000640.1:0-2141 GCA_036565925.1 Vicinamibacterales bacterium | reverse complement strand
GCATCGCTGCGGCCGTCGTGGCTGCCGTTTCGATGGCCGATCAGGGGCGCGGTGACGGTTGTCGGTGCAGCCATCGCGCTGCTGTTCATCGTGCTCGTCAAGGGGGATCTCTATTCACGCCTCGACAAGGCGTCGATGACGGACCGCTTCGGCAAGCCGTTCGAGCGCGCCGACGCCATCGCCAGGCAATTGCACCTGGACTGGGATCTCGGGTTGTGGGCGGCGCGGCCGCAGCGGCCGGACCTGATCACGTTGTCGCTCTACGTGAACGCCTGCACGATGCCAGACGATCGCGTGCTTGTGCAGTCGTATCTGCCGCAGGTCCTGGCACTCGCGAGGCGTGCGTTTGCCGGCGGCCATGCCGATCTACGTCCCGGCTTCTTCGAATTCGACGAGGCGCAGCGGTTGACAGTGGAGCGGCTCCGCAGTCGATCGGTACCGATGATCCTGCTCGACACCGACGATTCGCTGCGCAGCTTCTACCGCTCGTTCCCGATCGTCACCGCCTATATCGACCAGGCGTATCGTCAGGCCGGGATGCACACGTTCGATGAGCGCTTCGGTATCACGCTGTACGTGAAGAAGGACCGCACGCCCACTGGCACGTATGAGCCGCTTGGCTGGCCGTGTTTTGGGAGTGGGAGGAACACGGAGGCTGGCAGAGGACGCGGAGAGAAACCAAACGCATAGGCGTTTCTTCGTGTCCTTGGTAGCTAACGCTCTTCGCGTTCTTCGTGGTTTGATGTAGTCGTATCAATGCCTGATCAGGACTCGCCCATCGATCGTGTGTTCGGTCGTCTGCGCGCGGCGGTGCGTGCGTGGCGGCGTCCGCTCGATAGCGAGCTGCGCGTGTTGCAGGACGAGGTCCGCGAGATGCGTCGCGAGATGCATGCCCGCATGCTGCAGTACAACCATCAGCTCGGTCGCATGGCGCGCCTCGCCGACATGGCGCGCGTCGCAGGCGGGGAGGAGTCCGCTGCGCGGAAGCTGTCGGGCCGATCGATACCCGTGGACGCTCCTGAGCACGAACCGGCAACCTGGGAGTCCATCGCCGGCGAGGACCCGTTCCCGGATCCCGAGGGTCGCGAGTGGCTCGAGCTCGACGCGTGTTCGGTGTGTGGCAGCTCCGAGCGCACGCTCGTCAATCCCTGGAACAAGTTCATCCTGATTCCAAAGGCGCCTGATCAGACCTCGGCTCGCTATGACTATTCGATCTGCCATGCCTGCGGCGTGCTCTATGCCGCCCGCCGGCCTGTCGGAACACGCTTTCACTTTCTGCTCGAGCATTTCGGCGAAGTCGTCGCCAAGCGCGGCTCACGCGGCACCGGTGAGATTACGAATCGCTTGCTCAATCCATATCCCCTTACCGACGAGGATCGTGAGGAACTGCGGCGGCTGGCCTCACACGGCGTGTTCGTGTCCGATCACCTCGGCCTGACCGGAAAGCAATACCTCGCGCCGCTCCTGCGCGATCGCTTCGAGAACTGCGTTCACACCGACATCATTGGCTCGCTCATCGAGCCCCGCAATGCGCGGGTTGTCGAAGTGAGATCGCGCGCCGGCACGATCCTCGACGGTCTTCGTCGTGCCTGGGGCGCGACGGTGTACGCGATGCCGATCTGGGAGAGCCAGCAGTTCCTGCTGCGCGAATTGTTCGATATCACGACCTCACCGCTCATCGACTTCGAACACTTTCAGATCCCGTTTGACGGCGAGTTCGACCTGATCATCTGCAACCACATGTTCACGCACGCGCTGCGGCCGCGCGACTTCTTCGCCGAGCTGCGCCGCAAGCTGAAGCCGGGTGGTCATGTGTACTTTTACAAGGAACCCGACGATGCCGAGTTCCTGAGCGGGAATCAGTCGATGTTCGCGACGCTGAATCCGCTGCACATGCAGGCGTTCGATCAGGCGTCATTCGTGCGCGCCCTTGCCTGCAACGGGTTCGAAACGGTGTTCATGAAAGGTCGCGACCTCCATCACCTCTGCCTGGCGCGAATGGCCGCCTCACCACCAGGAATGACGCCGATGACCGGCAAGCAGCGCGACGCGCGGATCGACGCGTACCGGCACGCATTCGATCGCGCGGTGCTCGGTGTCGACGAGTCGCTGCGGCCACGCGTCGCAGGCGAGTGGCCGGC
>DATCXH010000319.1:0-4387 GCA_036565925.1 Vicinamibacterales bacterium | reverse complement strand
CCCGTATCCGCAGGTCGCGCGTTACAAGGGGCAGGGCAGTATCGACGATGCGGCGAATTTCAGCTGCGTCGCGCCATCGAAATAGTCAGGCGGGTCTGAAGACCCGCCTCTACGTTCCGGTCAGGTGCGTTTGATCGATTTCAGGCTGTCTCGCTGTTTGGAGAGCTGTTCTCGATCTGTCGGAGACAACTGCCACGATGCCGGCGCGCCGGGCGCCGGCGTCAACACCAGATCGTAAATCACACCAAGATTCCCAAGGACCGTCGCGTTGCTCGGATCCGACCCGAGGACGGTACGCATCTCGTCAATGAAGCGCCGCGGTGATTGTGCGTCCGCAGGCTGACGAAACGTCTGTGCGATCTGCGTGATAGCGACGAGGTTGCGCGCGTCGCTGCTGTGTGAGGCCAGCGCCGCAGCGCGCTCGAAATGCGTGCGTGCTTCCGCCAGGCCCGCATCCGCGCCGCGGGCGCGCAGCAGCGCGACGAATCCACGCAGCTGACGTGGGACGGCGACAGCGAGCGGCGTGCCGTTGGTTGTCGCGTCATTCCCAAGTACCGCGTTGGCACCCCACCCGTCGATGTAACGCGTGATCGCCGCCTCGGCACCTTGCAACGCGGCATCGACAATGGTTTGCGAATTGGAACGAACGCGCGCCATGAGATACCCGGCGACGCCTTCGACGAAGTAGAGCTCCGGCATCCTCGCGCGGAGCGACCACTGCGCATCCGTCGATCGCACCTGCAACCAGCCGCGCTCGAACTTGCGATTGGTGCCGCGATCCATCGGCTCGAGCTGGACCCAGTCGCCGCGAAGATCGGTCACCCAGAAGGCCAGCGATTCGCCGCGATCCGGAATCTCTACCGATCGCGACGTGCTGTTCGGCTGCGTGTAGAGCAGCCGCGCCGAGCGGAACTGCCGCTGGATATCTTCAAGATCCTTGATGGCGATCTTGCGCGGCGCACAGGCGAACGCCTGTGTCGAAAGCGTGCCTTTGAGTGTGCGGTCGCGAACCGATACGTCCACGGTCTCCGTCGTGCCTGGTCGCAGAAACTGCACGAAGCTCTGAAGATAGAGGTCGGCACCGGACTCGAAGATACGGCCCCAGATCAAAATCAGGCCGCTGCCGGGCCGCATCGTCTCGCGAGCGCCGCCCTGTTTCCCGAGCAGCTTGTCGAGGACGATCTCCGGTGTGCACTCGTCCTGCGCGTTGCCGACCAATTGAGTCACGCCGATGCTGCCGTATTTGGCGATCGACAGCACCGTCTCGAGCTGCACCAACGCGCCAAGCTGCTCACCGACCGCGCTCGCCGATCGGACTGTCGGCGGCACGCTGTAGGGGAGCACCACCACGTTGACTGCCGCACCGGCGAAGACCGACGGCCGCGCACACGGAACCGCGATCTCGATCGCCCATGCGTGCGCCGGCAGCGCGAGAAGGATCGACGCGTAGAGCCATCGTTTCACGAACATGACAGCGCCACTCCTTCCTGCTTCAGGAATCCCGCGTACTGCGCGTCAGCACGCGCGCGCGTCACCGCGTCGCTGGCCAACTTCTTCGCATACTTGATCAGCGCCGCATCAGCATCGGTCGGCACTTTCAGTTTGGTGAACTGCGCCTCAGCAGCGCAGAGCTGTTTCCGTGCCTCGTCCCACTGTGACGAGCGGAGCGACTTCGAGCCCACCGCGAGCGACGCATAAGCACCGAGTCGGCCGGCTTGATCGACCAGCTTGATCAGATCATCCACGACCGTTGAAGGTTGCGCGCGGTGCGGAATCACGAATGCGCCGGGGGCTGGTTGTTGCTGCAGTTCGTCGAGGCGCACGGGAATGATGACGTAGCCAATCGACGCTTCATTCAAGGGCCGTCCCTGCTGGTCCTTCACCTCCGTCGTCGCGCCCCAGATTTCCATCAGCACGCCGCGCACATTCAGCTCGCTCACCGTCATCCGATCGAAGTCCGACGGCCCGGTCGGACGGCGATTCGCGCACGGCAGCACCTTCAGCTGCACACCAAGCTCGGTGCGGACCTGTTCGAGGTTGGCGTCGAGTCGGCTGCTGAGCGACTGCAGCAGATTCTGGAGACTCGCCTGGCTGACGATGTCGTCGAGAATGATCTTGGTGCGGGAGGTGGGGTCACTGACGGCAGTGCATCGCGTGATCTGCGCGAAGGCCGGTGCCGCTGTCCCAACGATGACAGCCAGCAGTGCGACTGCGGTGCGCATAGGTGCCTTCCTTGCTATAGAGGCCAGAGCCTGCGCTCTACCGGGATTCGAGCAACGCACGATCGACGTCGACCTCGAGCAGCTCGACGATGTCCGGAGGCAGCGGCTTCCATTCCTCGGTCGCCGGATCGAACGCCTTCAAAGTGCCGTTTGCCAGCGCCTGCTTGTATGTCTGTAACAACGTCCGAGCCGCCGGACATCGAACATCCCCGATAACGCGGATGGCCGACCGGTGCATCAGCCACGAGTATCGGCCCGTTTGATGTTCGAGGATACTCATCAATGGGCCGCAAACAGCCGCGGGCTCGTTCAACCCGATAGCCCGCAGCGCACCCTCGATTGCCGGTGTGAGCACATCATCGGCGTCGGTCAGGGCGGTGATCAGTGGTGCGACCGCCGGCGGGCCGAACGCCGCCAGCGTCGACGCGGCGGCGCGAGCTTCTGTCTGCGACACCTTGTCCCCGAGCAACTGCACCAGCAGCCCCTGCATGCCGGAGGCGTTGGCGAGCTGCAGCTGCTGCCGCTCAAATCCCATACGCACGGTGTCGGTGAAATACAGGCCGACGAGTGCGAGCAGGATAGGGGAGAACGCCTGGATCCACGCCGGCCAGTCGATACCCTTCTCGGTCTCTGCCTGTTTGAGCTCCACCGTCGCATTGACGCGTTGCGGCGCCAGTTCGCGAGGTGTAGCCGTGTCGTCCACTCCGTCCATCGACACGCGCATTTTAGTGGTTGTATAGGCTAAGGGAGCAATAGTTACAACCAGCCTCCGAGCCCGATCGTTCGGCCTCGACAACGGAGAGGCCGTAAGACGTTCGCGAAGGAGGTACCACTAGCTGTATTCTGTGCGCCTTTCCGAGGGACTGCATGGCAATCACGCGACATACGATGACTGACGAGCAGCGCAAGTCCGTAGCGCTCGAATACCTGAAGGCGTTCGACAACAAAGGTGTGACATCGAATGGCGGCAGCATCCTCGATCTCTTCGCCGACGATGCACAGGTGTTCTTCCCGAAGTGGGGACTGGCGAATGGCAAGAAAGAGATCGGTCAGCTCTTCACAGACTTTGGCGGCGGGATCAAATCGATCCTGCACGACTACTCGAACTTCAATTGGATCATGACCGGGACCGACGTGTTCGCCGTCGAGGGGACGAGTGCCGGTGAACACAAAGAAGGCCCGTGGCGCGCGGGTGTGTCGCATGCCGGTCGATGGTGCGATGTCTTCGAGGTGCGCGATTTCCTGATTCAGCGCTGTTTCATCTATCTCGATCCGGATTATGCAGGGCTCGACACGGCGCGCTATCACTGGCTGTCGGCTGGTGGACGCGATGCCTCGAAGCCGATGGGATGACGTCGGCCTGAAGTCGGACACTACCCGTACGTAGTGTCCGGCTTGAGCCGGACCTGAGGAATCACAATGCAAAGATCTCTGGTCGCAGTTCTGCTGGCGCTCAGTGTCGCGACGATTCTGCACGCGCAGGGCGGCATTGCCAGCGCGCCCGCGAAGTTTCTCGCCGCGCCGACACAGGTCGTGGCGATCCGCGCCGGTCGTCTGTTCGACAGCCGCACCGGGACGATCGCCAACAACCAGATCGTGCTGATCCGTGGCGATCGGATCGCCGATGTCGGTCCATTGGTGACGATTCCGGCTGACGCGCGTGTGATCGACTTGAGCGCTGCGACGGTGATGCCCGGCATGATCGACGCGCACGTGCATGTGTATCCGCAGGACGACCTGTCGATGCAGATGCGCACGATTGTCGCCGTGGCGAACGCGCAGGCCGATCTCGATGCTGGCTTCACCACGGTCGTGGACATGGATTCGCGCGGCGGATACGGGACCGTCGATCTTCGCAACGCGATCAATCGCGGTGTGCTGCTGGGACCACGCATGCAGGTGGTCGGGCAGTCCTTGAATCAGCGCGCGAGCACGGCGTACCCGGCATTCTTCGAGCGGTTTCAGGATCGCTTCACCGAGAGCAAGAACCCCAACTCGCCGTGGTTGGCGCGCGCCGCGGTGCGCGAGGCGAAGCTGCACGGCGTCGATTGGGTGAAGATCTATACGACACAGGATTTCGTCGGCGATGAGTACAGCGTGTTCAAGCCGGATGGCACGCTCGTCAACAGTCCCTCACTCACCGAAGAAGAGGTGATGGCGATCAC
>DATCXH010000357.1:0-5521 GCA_036565925.1 Vicinamibacterales bacterium | reverse complement strand
GCCGAGTCAGCGTGAGCGGTGGTGGCGAGCCACGGGGTCGCGGAATGGCCAACGCGATCCGAGTTACGACGGCGAGAGACACGGCCAGCCGGTCGCAGTATCGCGGCTGGCTGAACGGCGTCCGCGTTCAATGTAGATCTGCAGTCCTCGCGTGTCCGGAACTGGAATCTTCGCAAGTGGTTCGTAATGGCCGTCGACGTAGGACGCGACGAGCGGCAGCGCGCTGCGAAACCCGCGTTCTTCTTCGAGCGAGACGATCACGAACGGCACCGACTGCGCCTCCATCCGCGCGATCGCCTTCCGCTGATCCTTTACTGACGCGTAGAACGCGGGGCGATAGGCCATCTGTCCGCCGGCGAAGCCGCGGTTGGCGAGGACAAACACGTCAGGCTGGAGTCCTGTCATCACCAGGCGATCGCGAGGCGACGTACAGCGTTGGACGTACGCGTAGAACGGACCCAAGGCCTCTGAATTCCGGCTGGGCACGTGATTTCCCTGCGGCATCGTCTGCTGCAGCCGCCTGGTGAGATCGCGGATCCGCGCGCTCAACGCGCCACGACGATTCAGAATGCCGGCGCGATTGAGCTCCCCGGGCACGTCAGCGACGACCGACACCGCTTTGGCCGTGAGGACGAACATCGCCGCAGCGACGGTCAGCGCGACGCGCCGCTTTGTTGTCGCGCGCACGTCGAACGCGACGCCGATCAGCCAGGCGCCGAGGATCGCCGCCGGAACACTGGCATCAGGAAGACGCGCGGCGAGCGGCGTGCGGATGAATCCCATGTTCATCACGATCGTCATGAGCGCAATCGCCGCGACGCCTGCTGATTCACCACTCCATTGCTCGCGGCCGTCGCGCGCGCGACGCCACGCGAGCCACAACGACGCGAGCGGCATCGCGTAGAACAAATAGAACAACCAGACTTCCAGGTTCACCTGCTCCGCGACTGCATCGCGGGACAGAACGAGTCGCGGAAGCTTCCGAAGGACCGTACCTTCGGCCTCTGCGCGTGAAAACTCGAGCGCCGGTTTGAAGTAGTCGATGAGACCGACCTCGTACTGCACGAAGATGACCCACGGCAGGACGAACAGCACGACCGCGGCGACGAAGACCACGGCTCGCCTGAGACTCGCGTGAATGCCTTCTGGTGCGCTGCCAAGAACGACTGCGACCAACGAGCCGGCACCAATGTACAGACCGTGGTCGTGGCGAAAGAGAAACGCGATGACGGTCAGCGCGGCAAGCAGGCCAGCTCGCCGGTGTGTCATGTGTCGCGTGGTGACGACGAACGCCCAGCCGGCAATCGCGTAGAGCAGAATCTTGGGATAGCCAAACGATCGCGGATTGAGACCGATCTCGAGCAGCGTCACCATCAACGCAAGCGCGATCGAGCCAGACAACCGCGCCGCGGCAGCCACCGTAACACCTGCGCCGATGGCGAGAGCACCGGACACGACGAGCAGTTCGACCCAGAGCTCGCGGCCGAGGAGCACACGCGCGAGCGCCGACACGCCGTACATCAGCGGCCATCCGGGATCGACGAAATCGCGGATCGGCCATTCGCCGAACACGATCTGCTGTGCTCCGGCGAGGTAGATGTAGTGGTCGTTGTTGAAGCCTGTGAAGGTGAGGAACCGCCAAGCCGCGGTCAGCAGCGCAACGGCAATCGCGGCGCAGACCACGAGCACTCGATGACGAGACATGGGTCGCGGCGAGTATAGCGTCAGGTGCATGTCCGGCTTCAGCCGGACATCGGTGCAGTGTGGCTTCCGCCTTCGCGAAACGCTACGGCGGACCACCGTAGCCTTGGCGCAGGTGGTTAGCCGGACCGTCAATCCTTGTACGGATCGAACAGATCCGCGCCCGCCATGACGACGATGAGAGGCCGAAGCGAGTGGAGGACCTCAATAGTCCCCTTCTGCGCAGAGAGCACGTCGGGCAGACGTCGATAGACGTGCGGACTCTCGTCGAGACCACCGCCACGGAGGACGACGCCCTTCTCCTTGACCCAGTCCTCCATCATGCGCGGCGAGACGGCGCCCGGCTTGATCACCTTGCCGGTACGGCGATTGATCTTCCCGGCTGCCGCCGCGCGCGACATGACCCGCCCGGCGCCGTGGACCGTCGAGAAGAGTGCGTTGCGCTGCAGCTCAGCCAGCTTGTCGTTCTCTGCGTTCGTGCCCTGCACGATGACGGCATCGTCGCCCATCGAGCCCCCGACGAAACCCTTCTGACCAGGGAAGGCCGGCGTGGCGCCCTTGCGAACGACCACCACTTCTTCGCCATCGTGCTCTTCACGCCATGCGAAGTTGTGATGGTTGTGCACCAGCTCGAGCTCGCGGCCGCCAATCAGCGAGACCACCTTGCGCGCCACCCATTCGCGACCGGCATATGCGTACTCGCCGGCGAGCGTCATGAGCGCCCAGTAGTCCTGCCCCATCGGCTTGTCGAGTGAGAGCAGCGTCTCGCGCTCGGGCACACGCGCACCCCACTGCTCACCCTGCGACATGGCAAGAAAGCCCGAGGCGATCGTGTGGCCGAGACCACGGCTGCCGAAATGGACGCCGACCCAGATGGCGTCGGTTTCATCCACGAACACGTCCACGTAATGATTGCCGCTGCCCACCGTACCGAGCTGCCTGCGCGCCTTGTTGCGAAGCTCGTTCCGTGCGTGGTTGGGCAGCGCGTCCCACGCTGCAGACTCGAACAGCGGATGATCGACCGGCGCATCATCGGCGCGGTTCTTCCGGCCGATGCCGAATGAGATCTCGTCCTGAATCGCATCGGCGATCTCACCGAGGCGGTTGAGGAGATCCGGCGAACCGGCTCGCGTAAGGTTCGTGCGGATCGCGGCATTGCCGCAGGCGATGTCGAACCCGACGCCAACGACGGAGACCTGCTCGCGATAGGCGGCAACACCGCCAATGGGCATGACGTAACCGAGATGACCGTCGGCCATCAGCGCCGCGCGCTCGGCACGGCTCGCGACGTCCTCGAGCTGCGCGAGCGTATTCGGCTCGTGATCACCAAAGACTGCGAACTTGCTCACGGAGGAAATCCTATCGCCAGCTTCACGGCCGAGTACTCCGGGTGGACGCGGCCATCGGCAGTACGAATGATCAACGCGGGCTCGAGCCAGGTTTGTTCGCGCATGGCTTCCGGCAGATCGTGCCGGGCCATCATGAGAAAGAGGCCGACGAGCGCCGGCTCTCCTTCTTTGAAAACCACAGGCCGGCGGCGAGCGATGCAGAGCTCGGCACGTTGAGCCGCCCGTTCAATTCGCTCACGCTGCTCTTCAGGAAAGACACACGCGAATACACCGCCAGGTGCGAGATGTCGCGCGGCGACGCTCGCGTAGTCCGCGATGTCGCCGCGTAGTTCGAACCGGCACGCAACCTTCTGCGGATGATCGCCGTGAATACCGGCATCGAGCGGAAAATACGGCGGGCTTCCGAGGACCAGGTCAAAGCGCTCGTCCTCTCGTAGAGGCGCGTCTTCAACCTTCGCTGAAGCTCCGGCGGACAAGTTGGACGCGCCTTGATCACGAAAGTCGCCGTGGCGAATCTCGTATCGCGCTTCGAGCCCGTTATACGCCACCGACTTGCGCGCCAACCTGACGCTCTCGTCCTGCGCCTCAATGGTCACGACCGTTGCGCCCGGCAGACGCCACGCCGCAATCATCCCCACCGATCCGATACCTGAACCCAGGTCCAGAATCGATGACGCTCGCGGCGCCCACGTCGTCCCGTACCAGGCCGTCAACACATCGTCGGTCGAGAAACGATGCCCGTCGCGAAGCTGGAAGATCCGGAAGTGGCCGCTGATCGCATCGAGCGTCTCGTCGGCAGGAATTTCCGGCGGTGACGATGCACCCGGCGGAATCGGGCCCGGCTTGGCCCAGCCCTTGAAGTGGGAGTCCACGATACTAGGATCTCAGAAGTGGCTAGCCTGCTGCCTCGCCTCCGCGCCTTCGTCCTCGAGCGACACCCGTTCGCGCTCCCCATCGTTGAGCGAACGCTCGAAGACGTCGCGGCCCCCGAGACGGATCGAGAGCCGGCGGCCATCGAACAGTTCGCGCAGCAGTTTCGTGGCGCCCTTGGACGCGCGATCTCAAGCCTGTCTGCTGCGGAGATTCCCGAGACGACCCCGGGCCTCACAGCGCAGACGCGATTGAAGACAGCGAGTCAGGAACTGCTCGAGGACGTGGACGGATTCTTTGCGCGGGCGGCAATTGCCGCGTCTCTCACCGCTGAAGAGCGTCGCGAGATCCTGCGCGGCATGGTGTTGACGCGCGCAGTAGACAATCGCCTCAAGCAGCTGTTCACCGGGAGCGAAGTCCAGTTCGAAGGTGTCGCGTTTCAAGGGAAGGGATTTCGCTCGCTCGGACAGGAAGCGATTTATGCCGCGGCGATTCGGCTCCGGCGCGGCGAGGCGTGGCGCGATCGACAGCGCGGCTGGCGCGGCGACGTGGTCGGTCCCATCATCCGCGACCTCGGCGTTGCGCTCGCCATGCATCCAGCGCCGTCCACGGTCCGCATGGTACTGAGTGCCCAGATGGCCAAGCAGGGGCCGCCGATGGACGGCAAGGATCTGCACATCGGCGACTGGGAATGGGGCGTGCTGCCGGCAACGGCGCCGTTGTCGGTGAGCACGATGTCGATCGCCGGCATCGCGCTCGCGTTCTGGCGCGAAGGATCGCAGCGGGTCGCCGTGTCGTTCATCGGCGACGGCGGATCATCGCTCGGCGAGTGGCACGAGGCGATCAACCTCTGCGCGGCCAGACGGCTGCCGGCAATTTTCTGTATCGAGAACAACCAGATTGCGCTCTCGACGCCGCTGTCGTCGCAGTCAGCGGTCCGTGTCTTCGCCGACAAGGCACGCGGCTATGGGATTCCCGGAATCACGATCGACGGCAACGACCCGGACGAGATCGCAGCAGCCTTCACCTGGGCAGCGGGCCGCGCGCGAGCAGGTCTTGGACCGGCGCTCATCGAGCTCGTCACGATGCGAATGGGTGGTCACGCGCACCACGACGACATGCTCTATCTCGGGAAAGAGAATGCTCCGTCCTGGAACTATCCACCCCTATCGCCTGGTGCGTACGCCGACCGCGACGGTTACGCGCAGTGGACGAGGAAGGACCCGATTGCGTCCTACGCGGCGCGCCTTCAATCGGAGAAGGTCATCGATCCAGGTGTTCTCGAAGATTTGAAGACGGAAGCCACCGAGCTGGTCGACAACGAAGCGCGCGCTGTCATCGACGCACCATGGCCGGATGCCGACGATGCGTCCCGCGGCGTGTTCGCTGATAATGTGCCGCGCGTGCGCGTCGAGCCCCTTGATCCGTCGACGCGGCTCGCGGTGAATCTCGATCCCGACTTGCCGGAGCTGGACGAAGGGCTACCCTTCGACAAGAAAGGCCAGACGTTTCTCGAGGCGGTGGCGCTCGGCATTACGGACGCGATGCGTTCCGATCCTCGCGTCTTCGTCTACGGCGAGGACGTCGGCGGCCGATACGGC
>DATCXH010000466.1:0-7593 GCA_036565925.1 Vicinamibacterales bacterium | reverse complement strand
GGCGGGAAGGGGCATTGTGCGACGAGCCGGCACGAACACGTTCTCGGCGACGACCGTGTTGCTGCCTGTCGCTGACATGCCGGTGGCGTGCCAGTCGTCGAGGATCGTGAGATCAGCGCTCTTCGCGATCATGCACGTCGGCATCTCGCCGACGAGCACGTTGAGCACCGTCCACGTGGCCCCATGACAGCCGGTATTGAACGACCAGCGTCCGTTGACGAGGAAGCCATCATCCTTGCGCGTCGCGGTGCCGGTGGGGGAGAACACACCGGCGATGCGTGGATCGCGGTTGGCGTAGATTTCCTCCTGCGTCTGATCAGGGAAGACACCGACCAGCCACGACATCGCGCTGTAGATGGTGGCCACCCATGACGTCGATGGACAGCCGCGCGCGATTTCGGCGAGCACATCGCACTGCGTGTGAAAGTCGGCCTCGACCCCGCCGAAGGCCTTCGGCGCTGTCATCCGGAAGATGCCCGCGGCCGCGAGCGCGTCGTAGCTGTCCTGCGGAACGCGCCGAGCCTTTTCGGCTGCCGGCGCGGCCTTGCGGAGAAGAGGAATGAGGCTCGTCGCCTGTGCGACGAGCCCCTCGGTTGCGGTCGTCATGACCGCGATTCTAGAACGAGAGCTGGGCTCTCGTCAGAACGAGAGCTGGGCTCCCAGTTTGAAGAAGCGGCTCTGCAGCACGTTGGTCGGCCGCTGCCACGCCGAGTTGGCGGCGGTCGAGTAGGTGGAGCTGACAGTAAACGGCCAACTGCTGTTGAACACGTTGTAGACGTCGAAGTCCACACGCAGCCGATACCGGCCGAACGGCACGCGCTTGCTGGCGCGCAGATCGAGCTGACTCAGGTTGTGTTCGCCGAAGTCGAGGCCTTCGCGAATCAGCTGGATCGTTCGCGACGCGGTGCCCGTCCAGTTGCGTCCGATCTGTGGATTGGCGACCGTGTTGATCACCGCCCAGTTCGCCTGGATGCTCGGACCAGCGCCGCCGGTCTGAACGCCGCGGCTGAACTGATACGTGCCCGACACTTGGACGTCGAAGGGCAGTGAGTAGGCGCCCGAGAGTTTCACGTCCGGGCGATACGGATACTCGCGATGGCATCCACGCGAGCCATCGGCGTACTCCTCAGTGCCTTGCGCCGTGAGACCCACGACCGCATCGAGACCCGCGGCGAGCAGGTTGCAGTTGTCGAATACTCGTGAGGTCGCCGCGATGCCGCCCTTCAGGAACGCGCCGTTTCTGAAGCGCCCTTCGATGTTGATGTCAAACCCCTGATAGCGATTGGTCTCGCCGCCGAAGTCGTCCGAGAAACGAATCAGGTTGTCGGCCGGGAGATTCTGCGCGAACACCGCCGGCTTGAGATCCATCACGCCGCAGACATCGTAGCCGCCACCGCCGGGTAGATCGGGATCGACGGGCGCTTTGATACAGAACGAATCGTAGCTGCCGGCGTCGTAGCGCAGATCGTCGGTGAACGTCTGGTTGCCAAACGATCGGCGGTAGTAGCCACCGTTCACCGACACGCGATCCGCGATCTGATGTTGCGCGGCGATCGTGTATTCCCAGTTGTAGCCGCGCTTCCCCCAGCCATTCAGCACTCCAGGATCAGTGTTGGTCGTGGAGACGTTCCGGCCAAAGGTCGGCGTCGACGTCGAAGGCGCCAGCTCGTTGAACTGAATGTTGCCGTTGGCGTCGAGCGGCAAGCCGTTGCCATCGAGGTCGGTCCACGGCCGCGTGTCGGTCAGCCCCAACACGGTGACCGGATTGGCGGCATTGGCCGTGGCGATTTGCTGGCCGGCGACATACTTCGCGACACTCGCTTTGACCGCCGTGCGTCCATCGCCAAACAGATCGATCGCCACGCCAATGCGTGGTGAGATGTCCTTCCAGTTTTGAACTGTGCCGACGCAACCCGCCCGCGTGTCGTTGTTGCCATCGGCGCATTTTCCAAACGAGAGGCCGCTGTTGAAGCGGCTGGGTGTCACTTCACTTTCCTGGGTCTCGCCGATGAACTGGTCGTAACGCAGGCCAAGGTTCCACGTCAGACGGCTCATCGTCCAGCGGTCCTGCAGGAAGATACCGGTGTCGGCCTTGATGCCGTTGCGGCGATCGGTGGGAAGGCGCAAGGTCGCTTGCACCGGACGTCCGGCGTTGTAAGTGATCGGCTGCATGTCGCCGGTCCACTGCTCGAGCAATCGCCAGTCACCTTCGCTGATCGACGCACCGAGTCTGAAGGAATGCGCGCCAGTGACGTACGACGCGGCGCCCATGTAGGTCCTGAGTTTCGAGAAGTGATCGGCCGGAGCGTTCCAGGCGTTTGCGATCTTGTTGTTCGACTGATCGAGCACGGTATAGACGGTTGCGGCGCTGATCGCCTCCGGATCCCAGACCTTGTCGGCCAGCCCGGTCACCGATGGCTGATAGAGCTCGGTGTATTCCTGGTTGTAGTAGCCGAAGCCGCCTTCGAGGAGCAGCCGGCTGGTCTGCGTGCGCGTCCACTTGCTGACGTTGACGAAGCTCGTTGGCGTGACCTGCACGCCAGCGGCCTCCGGCGGCACGGTGGAACTGATGCCCCAATGATCCCGGTACTTCCGCTGGGTGTCGTGATAGACAGAGACCTTGTCTTTGCCGCTCGCCTGCCACGCCAGTCGTAAGGCATTGCTCACGATGTGGCCATCGTCGACGCCTTTGCGATCGGTGTCGGCATCGTAGATGAACTGCGAGGGATTGCGATCGAAGTAGCTGTCGGGGACGGTTTTCTCGACGCCCTGATGTCTGAACGTGTAGTGGAACCACAGCTTGTCGCGGAAGATCGGTCCGCCGATCGAGGGATTCACGTCCCAGATCCGCCTGATCTCCGAGACGTTCGTCAGACGATTGTTCGGATTGAACGTCGTGCTGCCCGTCAGGTTCGACCGCGAGCAAGGCAGGCCGACGCCTGGTGACTTGCAGTTGTCCGAACTCCAGCTGCTGCCGGTGTAATTGCCAAAGGCCTGACCGCGGAACGTGTTGCCGCCATCACGCGGCACCATGTTGACGCGGAGGCCGCCCTGTCCCATCTCGGCAGAATCGGCGCCGGTGATGTAGCTCAGTTCCTCAAAGCTGGCGTCATTCCAATAGACGCCACTGTACTGACCCTGCGCTTCGAGGTTATTGAGGCGCAGACCTTCAATTGTCTGCACCGTGTCGCCAGAGCCCCGGTACTGCAGCGGAGACTGCTGGAGTGAACCGGATCCTCCGACGTCGCGCGACAGCGCACCGCCGCCGCCAAGTGCGAGCTGCGTGCCGGGAATCATGATGCCGATCGCCTGGATGTTGCGACCGGTGGGCAACGCATCCATCACCTCTCGGGTCATGACCGTGCGTGAAGTAATGCTTTGCGTGTCCACGATCGGCGTCTCGCCAGTGACGGTGATCGTTTCGTTCAGTGCGCCGATTTTCATCTCTGCATCGACGGTCGCCGCGAAGTTCGAGGTGAGCTCGATTCCCTCGCGAACGACAGTGGAGAAGCCGGGAAGCGTGAAGGTGACCTTGTAGACGCCCGGCCGCAGGCTGATGATGCGGTAGTGGCCGTCGCCGTCGCTGACCGCGGCACGGACTTTCTCAATGAGCGCGGGACTGGACGCTTCGACGGTGGCGCCGGGGAGGACTGAACCCGACGAATCTTTGATCACGCCGGCGATCTCGCTCTGCGCGAGCACGTCTACCGGCAACAGCACGAGACAAGCGAGCACCAACATGAACCCGAAGGCGGACGTTCGCATCACCATCCTCCAACCGTTCCAGGTTTCCGCGTTGCTCCCCGCGTCACTTCCGTTCGATAGGTGTTCCCTTTGACTCGATCCCGATTGGCGCCCCCTAAGGTTTTGGATCTGGCTTGCTGGATTGGATTCGAATCTGCTTCAACGCACCAAGCTCCCGCGAGAGCTCAGTCGTACCGGCCGGCCACTGATTCGCCTTGAGCAGGAAGGCGACGAGGTCGGCGTTCTGCTGCCGCGACAACGTACCGGGTTTATCGAGCGGCATGGTCGCACGGATCCGCTCGAAGAGGTCACCGAGGCTCAGGTCATTCCAGTTGGCGGAGAACGTGCCGCCAGTGAGCGGTGGTGTCATGTCGGCCCCTTCGAGCTCGGGGCCGTGACAGTTCACGCACGCCTGGCGGTACGCGGTCTCGCCGCGCTGTGCCTGCGCCTCGGAATACACGCCATCCCACACCGAGGCCGTCGCGTCCTGTCGCGCTGCGGCGCCGCCCACAATCGAGAGCGACGACAACACGGCGACCATCGCTACGCACCTGCCGTTCACCTAGCGTGTGCCTCCACCCGTATCACGTTCCGCCGCAGGCAAACCGAACGCGATGTATTCGCCGGAATAGTTGCCACCACTCACGGCAATGACGATGAACTGCCGGCCGCCGACGCGATAGGTCATCGGTGATCCGCTGACCGGCGCGGGCATCCAGACAGCGCCGACTTCGGCGCCCGTCTGTTTGTCGTATGCGCGCATCATCGCACCGCGTGGATGATCGGGCGTCGTCGTGACCAGCGGGTCGCCGGCGATGACCAGCGTCTTCGTGACCAGTACGCCGACGCTGCCGCCTTGGCCCGTCTTCGGGATCGGCATGCCTTTCAGCTTGGGATGATTGCGCACAACGTCAGGTGTGTCGCCATGCGGCACCTGCCACTTCAGCGTGCCGCGTGTCAGATCGATTGCCGCCATGACGCCGTATGGCGGCTTGACCATCGACAGCCCTTCAACAGCGTTGAACGTACGCGCTGCTGGGCCGCCGCGGCCGGCCGCGGCACCTTCGGTGGCTGCTGGGGCTGCCGGTGCCGCCGACCCTTGACGGGTCACGTCGGCATACGTGCCAGTGCCTGCTGCCTCGCGTATCCGGAACGGCTGCCCGACAACACCAGCCTGATAGGGTATGTCCGAGAAGCCCGGCGGCGGTGGTGCAACCGATTCGGGTGAGAACGCCGACATGTTCGCTTGCGCGTACACGATCCCCGTTTCGGGATCGGCGCCGGCGCCCGGCCAATTGGTGCCGCCGCTGGCGTTGCCGATGTTGATCGCGCCGAGCAGGCCGTTCACGTTGCCGACGATCGGCGGATTGTAGAGCGTGCCGCTGAAGGGGAAATTGCCGCCCCACTTATATCGCTTCAGGTTGTCCATCGCCTGCGCGCGCATGTCGGGCGTGAAGTCGATCACTTCTTCAGGAATGCGAAGACCAGGACGGCCGTACGGCGCAGGCTTACTCGGAATCGGCTGGGTCGGTGAATACCATTCACCCGGCACATCACCCGGTGGAACCGGTGTCTCGTTGATCGGCCAGATCGGTTCGCCCGTTACGCGATCGAACACGAACAGGAACGTCTGCTTGGTCGGCTGTGCGACGAGCTTCCGCATGCGACCATCGATCGTGACGTCGAGCAGGATCGGCGCTGACGAGATGTCGTGATCCCAGATCGGGTGATGAACGAGCTGATAGTGCCACTTGCGTTGACCGGTCTTGAGATCAACCGCGACCAGGCTCTCGCCGTACAAATTGTTTCCCGGTCGTTTACCGCCGTAGTAGTCAGACGAGGGCGATTCAACGGGCAGATAGACGAGACCCAGTTCTTCGTCGACGGTGATCTGCGTCCACACACCGGCGTTGCCATTGACGGCCCACGATCCGTTCAGCCACGTGTCGTTGCCGAACTCTCCAGGGCGAGGAATCGTGTTGAACGTCCACAGCACCTTGCCAGTCCGTACGTCGTAGGCGCGCACCAGTCCCTTGGTGTTGTTGTGCGTCGTGATCGTCATCCCTTCCTTCATCGACGATCCGACGATCACGACGTCCTTGACGACCGTTGGTGTTGAATGGAGGCCAATCTCACCGGTCTCCAGATCGATCTGCTGGCCCGTGCCCGACACGACGCCGACCTTCATGTCTACGACGCCGCTCTTGCCGAACGACGGAATGGGCACGCCGGTCTTCGCGTTCAATGCGATGAGGCGGTAGCCAGGTGTGACGTAGAGCACGCGATCGTCGCCGCGTCCGTCCGTCCAGTACGCGACGCCGCGCCCGGACAACTGACGTGGCGCATTCGCCCCTCGCGTGCCTTCGGGATAGCGGTGCACCCACAACAGCTCGCCGGTGCGCGCATCGAGCGCGACGACGGAGCGACGTGTGCCGCCTGTCGTGTACAGCACGCCGCCGATCATCAGCGGTGTACCTTCCAACTTGTATTCGGGGCGTGTGCCGAGGCTGTCAGTCTTGAAACGCCAGACGACCTCGAGGTCTTTGAAGTTGCTCGCGTTGATCTGATCGAGCGGTGAATACTTCGTGCCGCGCAGGTCGGCGGTGTAGTGCGGCCACTCGCCATTCTTCGTGGACGGCGTCGTGTCCGTCTTCAGACGGACTTGAGAAGAAGTGGTTTGACCCGATGTGCCGATCGTCATCCACAGCACACCCAGGACGATTGCCGCGAGCGGGATACCCAGTTTCGGTCGCCACATAATCCACACTCCTGAGACTCGCGAGTCTCGCCTCTGACCAACGAGCATGCTCGCATCGCTAGTCTGCAGTGTTGGGTTTGCCCCGCTTCGCGGGGCGAGCCGTCTTGACCGGGGAAAACTTGACGCTTCGTCAAGAATCGGGACGGTCAATTGGGCTAGTGGTCCGTATCCGCCTATGACGTGCCTATAACGCGGGTTCGCCGACGGCGAGAATATATACCCACCCGGCCTGCGGGATCGCCCGGAAAGAGCGGTAGACGCAATTTTGATCAATCAGCGCGTTGACGCCCGCCTCGGGCAGGCGCACAATTCCCGGGGAACTCGGGGACCCTACCTTTTCGCTGGAGGCGCGTACGATGGGCAGTACCAATCGCGCGGCGTGGCGTCTGGTGGGTTGTGCGGCGCTGGCCGCCACCTTGGTGAACTCGCGACCCGCCGCGGCTCAACAGTCAGGGCCGGCACCAGTCTTCACTAAAGACGTCGCCCCGATTCTGCAGGACAAGTGTCAGGCCTGCCACCGCCCCGGCTACATCGCGCCGATGGCGTTCATGACCTACGAGCAGACGCGTCCGTGGGCGAGTTCGATCAAGGCGCGCGTCGCGGCGCGGCAGATGCCGCCCTGGCACATCGACAAGACGGTCGGCATTCAGCACTTCAAGAACGATCGCTCGCTCTCCAATGCCGAGATCGACACCATCGTCCGATGGGTCAATGCCGGCGCGCCGCAAGGCGATCCGAAGGACATGCCGCCGCCGAAGCAGTTTGCCAACGATGACGTGTGGAACTTCGCGAGCCAGTTCGGCGGGCCCCCGGACCTCATCATCAAGTCGCCGGCGTACACCATGGCCGCCAAGTCGCTCGACCAGTGGTTCAAACCCGTTGTCGCGACGGGATTGACCGAGCCACGTTGGGTACGCGCGATCGAGATTCGACCGTCCACCGTGAACGGTCGTCGCATCACGCACCATGCGCTGGCGCGCCTGCAGCAGGATAACGATCCGGAACAGAACCTCACCTCCGATGGTGGCGGCGCCGGCCTGTTCATGGAATGGGCCGTCGGCAAGCAGGGCGAGATCATGCGCGCCAACAGC
>DATCXH010000499.1:0-4277 GCA_036565925.1 Vicinamibacterales bacterium | reverse complement strand
CGGCGGATGGCAACATCTATCGAGTCGCCGCGAGCAACGGCGAGGTGCGGGCGTCGATCAACGTCGACTCGGTCCTGAAACCCACCTCCGCGCCGGTCGTGACGAACGACGCCGTCCTCGTGCTGCTCGCAGACAAGGAAGCGAACTATCGTGCGGTGGTGTCGCTTGACCCCGCGTTAGCGCGTATCAAGTGGCGCCAGGATGCACCGGACCAGTGGACCACCAGCCGGATTTTCACGACGTCCCGCACGATTTTTGTCGGGAATCCGTCGGGCGAACTGAGCGCCTACTGTGCTGCCGACGGATCCCTGGCATGGTCCGACAGGCTGGCAAACGCGCCGATTCGGTCTATTGGCGGAACCGATGAGAGACTGCTCGTCGGTACGCCCTCGGGCACGCTCTACGCCATCCGTCCGCCACGGGCCTGCATGTAGGGGTAACGGACTTAGACCGCAACGAGGGGCTGCGAGTTTTTGAATCCAAGGAGGAGTTTCATGACGCGAACACGAACGGCCTTATCCGCCCTTGCGACGGTGACCGGGGCCGCTGCTCTCTGGACGGCGAGCACGATCGGGGCACAAGAAAGCAAACGTCCCCATGCGATGTTCACGCCTGCGACCACGAAGTGGGGGGCAGGTCCGGCGTCACTGCCGCCAGGTGCTCAGGCTGCCGCCCTCGAGGGCGACCCGTCGAAGCCCGGCCCATTCACGCTTCGAATCAAACTGCCTGACGGATACCGCATTCCGCCGCATTGGCACCCCGCGGACGAGCACGTGACGGTCGTGCAGGGCACCTTCGTCTTGGGTATCGGAGAGAAGTTCGAGCAGACTGGGGGCCACGAGCTCGGTGCAGGAGCCTTCGCGCTCATGCCATCCGGCACGCGTCACTACGCGTCGGCAAAGGGAGAGACGGTAGTTCAGCTCCATGGCGTTGGCCCGTGGGGCATCAATTACGTCAACGCCGCCGACGATCCGCGCAAGAAGCCCCAGTAGCCACGCGAGGTGACTCGACGACGGCAACCGCGAGTGACTTCGCGCCTGTTGCAAGCGATCGACGGGATCAGATTGCTGTGCAAGCCTTGGATCGGGCGGAGTTGCATCAAGCGCTCGCCATATTTCGCCGGCGCTTCGCGCTATTGCGCCCGCGTCAGCCGGGTGCGGCTATAGATTTCAAAATCCTTTCCCGGCTCTGCCATCTCAAAAATCTCCTCGACCTGATCGGACGCCGTGAATACATACGTCTCGCGCGCGCGAAAACCTTGAGGAATGTTCTCGATCGACTCGGACACGAACACCACACGGTCAACCGTGCTCGACGGGTCGAGGACGTACTGATTGACAAACCCCTCGACGTGGAACTGCCTGAATACGACGCGCTTTCGGGCTCTGTCGAAACTGAAGAAGCCGATGTCCTCGTGGGTCTCGCCCTTCGGATTCTTCTCCTGAGGTGGGTAGGTACTTCGGTTTCGCACCTGGACGAACCTCGATCTGAGCACGCGCTCATACTGCCGCTCCACCTGACCCTTGCCTGGTTGCCCCTCCGAAGTGCCCGTCCAGCGGCCAACCAAGCGTGCGAGCGGTGCGAGGGGATCGGCTGGAGCAGCCGGCTGCGCGTGAGTGCGCACGACCGTGCCCGAAAGGGCCGCGGCAAGCAGCACGAACAGCCACACGTGCGACGTGCGATTCGGCGCGGGCAATTGTGGCTGGCGTTGTGTCAGGAAGCCAGTCAGTGCTCCCACAAGCATGCCGGGCAGCACGATCTCACGGTAATGACCATCCTGTCCGATAGCGGCGAGCGAGCTCAGGACGAAACCAGCGAGAAGACCGGCTCCAATCCCGAGCGCCATCGACCGACGCCAGCGAGCAACCAAATCGGCGATCAAACCAGTCGCGAGTCCCTTGAGCGTTGAACCGACAATGATCGTGACCATCAGGGGCCGCGCTTCCGGAGAAAACCAGGCCGAAGCCCCGTCAAGAAATCCCAAAATCGCCCCGACCGTCAATCCGAGAACCGGTTTGCTCATCGGCAGATCACTCTTGCGATCCCTATTACGCGCTCCGTTCAGATCCTGTACGGTGACGACGGTATTTCGCCGAAGACGGGTGCGAGATCTGGACTAATCCCAAGCCTCGACAACATAGCCCCATGCGGCAAGGTATCGAACGGTCAGCGGAAAAGGCCTGAACTTCACCTGGGAAAAGCCGGCGCGTTCGAATTCGGCGAGCAGCTCATCCTTATGGTAGAGGTTTGACTCCCACCACCAGCCAATCAGGAGCCGCGTGAGCCAGTTTCGCCTGGTGATGAAGACGACGAGGCGGCCGCTCTCGTTAAGTCTTTTGCCGAGCGCCGCCAGCGCCTCCGACAAGCGTTCGCGCGGCAGGTATTCCAGCATGGAGGCTGTGACAATGAGGTCGTAGTTCGTCCAAGCGGTCGGCAGCGTGTCCATCTCGAGGACATTGGCTTGCCTCGCTTCGACCAACGTGATCCCGAGCCTTTTCAGCGTCTTGCGGAAACGCTCCAGCATTGCGGGCGTGAGGTCAAAAGCGTCAAGGCACCCTGGCGTGACCGCTCGTTCGACCAGCGCGTCGTGAACGGCTAGTGTCGCTGCGCCTGTACCACAGCCAGCATCGAGAACGCGGATGCCTGACCGAAGAAGCGAAGAGCGTCGGAAGAATGCGCCGAGACCCTGGGGATAGTGGACGAACGCGATGAAACGCGCGTAGGTTGCGTGCTTCTCGCTGAAGAGCCTTCTGGCGTTCGATGCCGCGAGCCCTTCGTTGGCTTCCACTGTCACCTTGGGAATTGTCAGGCCTCCAGGTTCGTGACCAACATCCTCCCCCGCGGTCCCCGTCTTCACCGGCGCGCGAGCGCGCGGTCCAATTCTTCGAGCCGCTGATTGATTTCCGCCCAGCGTGCCTGCTCGCTGGAGACCTGCGCGGCCGCCTCCGACTCCTCCGTCTGAAGCCGCTGAATCTCCGCCGTCGCCCGCGCCAAGTCCTGCTTGATCATCGGCAACTGACCCTCAATATTTGACCGGTTTAGAGGTTCAGTGCTCTCTTCCAACGCTCGCTGAAGATTTCCGAAACGATCCCGCAGTTCGGCGGCCCGCTTGTGCGCCGCAGTGAGCGCGTCACGCACAACGTCCCCTCGCCGGACGAGCGTGTTGATGCGCTGCTCCTGAAGCTGCAGCCGACCCATTGCGAGCTGAATGCTTGGACCCACGGATGCCATCTGCTCTATGGCGCTGCGCAAACCGCGCACTTCGACGAGCAGTGCCCCCAGCGTGTCTTGATTCGACTGCTGCGGTGTCTCCCCTCCGGCCGTCGTCGCGAGGACGATCAGCACGGCCACCGCCGCCGAAATCATCCATGAGCGGGAGGTTACTGTTGACATCACCTGCTCCTTTCCGAGTTCCGTTCGAACGTGAACCTTTCAGGCACCCCTCAAAGTTCAGTCCTTGCCGCGTTCCACTGGACGCCCCCCCGTCCGTGTGTACACGTCGACCGACCACATCCACGTCTCCCTCCGCGTGGACCGCTCGAACCCCGCATACCGAATCAGTTCTTCCATCCGGACCGCCGGATGGACGAAGGTGCGGAATGGGTTCTTCTTCAGACGACGCTGCGCGTTTTCGAGCATCACTCCGAGTCGCACATACCAGACATCGCGTGGAAGAGACAGTGCAAGACACTGTTCCGCGTGGTCGAGTGCCGCATTCAGGAGCGCTTCATACGACGGGTAGCAGCACACGACGCGGTCGAGCGTGACCACTGTTGCCGCAGGCAGCTCGAGCGCTACGGACACAAAGTCGGCATTGACGAAACGCACCACGTCTGCGCGGCCGAGGCGTGCTGCCTCTTGGCGCGCCACGCCGTTGTACGCCGACGATGCATCGACCGCGACGGCATGGGTGATGCCCCGCTCGAGAAGACCAAACGTCAGCGAGCCGATTCCCGATCCAATATCGAGCAGCGTGCCGCTCAGGGCTCCTGCATGCTCGAGGCCTTGCTGGAGCAAGCGCGTCGTGGGCCTCGGCCCCTTGGTGCGGAAACGCTTCAGTTCTTCGGTCGCTTTCTTTTCGTTGAACTGTTGATCCGCTGCGCATTCGAACGCCGAGCAACAGGCAGCCATCGAACTACCTCACGGCGCATCGATTCGCGCCGGCTTCGAGATCGGTCGGAGCGATGTCGGGAATCTCTCCTGACTCGTTCAGGTCCACGATGCGGACGAAGTTCGGCGGCGTAGGCGGGAGCGTGGAAGTGACGCGCTCCACGAAT
>DATCXH010000590.1:0-4804 GCA_036565925.1 Vicinamibacterales bacterium | reverse complement strand
CGAGCTCGAGGATGTCGGCCGCCGTAACCATTTCCGGCGGCATCGAGCGCGCCAGCAGAAAGCGATCGGGACGCGATGGATGACGCACGCTGACGTGCCCCATCGCGTCGAGGATGTTCTCCATCGCGAGAATGCGATTGGCGGCCACGAGATCCGCAATCACATCGTCAGATGGGGGCGTTTGTTGCGCCCGCACGATTGGCTCGACGAGCACAGCGGAGACCAACGTCGTGAGAAACGTCCGTCGTTCAACCATAAGCGTCGACAGCCGTGGGGCGGGTCGTGTTCTTTAGACCCGCCGTCTACGGCAAGGCATAAACGTAAAGCGCGTTATACGTCCGATTCGGCTTGATAGCCGCCTGATCCATCAACGGGCCCGTGATCGCTCCCGTGCCGGTGAGCACCGCGATGTACTGCTTGCCATTCACTGAATACGTAATCGTGCTATTGGCAATCGGTCCACCGAGCGTCTGTTCCCAGAGCATCTTGCCGCTCTCTGCATCGAAGGCGCGCAGCTTCTGATCGAGATCGCCGAAGAACACGACGTTACCTGCGGTGGTGAGCACCGCGCCGTTGCTCGGTGCGCGCCCGACGTGAATCGGTTTCATCTCGCCCGTGGTCATATTGACCTTCATCAGGCCTGCCCATGTGTTCGGGTCGGAGCCTGGCCGCGGAATGCCGCCGCGCTGCTCGCGCGGCTGGCCGTTCGGTCCGGCGCTGGTCATGTCGAGACAGTTCTCGACGTAGGGAACGAACATCGAGTTCGTGCCGGGGTGATAGGCCGTCGGCCAGTAGCTGCGCGTGTTCCAGTAGCAAATGACGCGGCGATCCGACGGCCCCGTGAAGAGCTTGTTCTTATTGAGGAACACCTTTCCGGTCTTTCCATCGACGTTGGCGATCAGGAAGTCGGGCGTATCGAACGGAAACGGATTGCCCCAGAGGAATTGCCCCGTCGCGCGATCGTTGACAAACAGACCTCCGCCTTCCCCGATCATCACCATCACGTCGCGCTGCTCGCCGCGTTTGATGTCGGGGTTGATCCACTTCACGAACTTCGGATTCGGTTCGAGCTTCGTGCGCAGCAGCGTGCGCTCGTTGGCGTAGTCCTCGTCCCAATCGTCGCCAGGCAGGTGCTGGTAGTACCACTTCAACTTGCCCGTGTCGGGATCGAGCGCGATCGTCGAGTTGCTGTACAAGTCCACCGGCGACTCGGTCCCGACCGCATTCGAGTTGCCGCCGTGGCGATTAGCGCGAGTGTTCGGCGTCGGGTTCGCCACGCCCCAGTAAATCAAGCGTCGGGATGGATCGTAGCCGCCCGGGAGTGCCCACGTAGACGCCGCCCGCGTCTCATCAGGCGCGCCCGCCCAGGTGTCGCCACCAGGCTCATTCGATGCAGCGGCCGTATAGAAGCGCCACACCTCCTTGCCGGTCTTCGCGTCATGCGCGGCGATGTAACAGTCTTCGCGCTTCGGCGCACAGGCGCGACCGGTGATCACCTTGCCTTCGATCACCACGGTGCCGGCGGTCAATCGTCCTGACGACTTGGTCTCCCAGCGCAGCTCGCCGGTCCGCGCGTCGAGCGCCTCGATGAAACCGTCCGCGGTCGCGTTAAAGACCATGTCCTCGTAAATCGAAATCGTCTTCGCTCTCGAGCCGCCGCCCGCTGCTCGCTTGTGCTCCCAGAGCTGTGCGCCGGTCGTCGCATCCACCGCACGCACGCCGTTGCCCGGGAGCAGGATGTACATCACACCGCGATAGACGATCGGGATGCTCTCCTGCACGCCGGCTGGAAGTTCCTGCTTGAACACTTCCTTCAACTGCCCGACGTTCTTGGTTGTGATCTGATTCAGCGGGCTGAAGCGCTGCGCGTCGTAGGTGCGGCTGTACATCAGCCAGTCGTTGGGACTCGGCTTGAGGAGCATTTCCTCGGAGACCGGCACGAACGGCTGCGGCTTCTGCTGGGCGTTGATGACGACCACGGCTGCGAGGGCCGCGAGCGCAAAGGTCAGGAGAACGCGTTTCACGTTATGAACTCCAAGTGGGCAATTTCTGCAACCGGGGTCTGACCCGGGGTCAGACCCCCAGAGTCTATCGCCAGCCGGGTAACGCGGCGATGTGGTTCTTGGTAATGCCTTTAATCGACGCGACGCCGGACTGACGCATCACGAGCTGCAGCTCGCGACGAAGGATGTCGAGCACGGTCTCGACGCCTTCCTGTCCGAACGACGTGAGACCCCAGATGTACGGACGACCGACACCGACCGCCGTCGCGCCGAGCGCGAGCGCCTTGAAGATATCGCCCCCGCGACGGAAGCCGCTGTCTACGATCACCGGCGCACGCCCCTTCACGCCGGCGACGACATCGGGCACACAGTCGATCGTCGAACGCCCCGTGTTGTCGGCACGCCCGCCGTGATTGGAGACGAACACGCCATCGACGCCGTTCTGCATCGCCAGCTCCGCATCCTCGCGCGTGACGATGCCCTTGACCAGGACCTTCATGCTGGTCGTGTCCTTCAGCCGCTTGATGTATTCCCACGTCGGCGTGGCGATCTCGGGCTTTGAATCGGGACTGCTCCTGAGCGCATTCACCATCGGCCGGTTCGTCACGTCGGTGAGCGGATTCCCTTTGTGACACGACGCGCACTGCTGCTGGTTGCGTTGCTGCACGCGCGAGAAGAGCTCGGTGTTTCGCCCACCCAGCAGATCGACTGTGAACACCAGTGCCGGACAACCGGCCGCTTCAACGCGCTTCACGAGCTCACGCGTCTGCGACCACTCAGGCCGCGTATACAGCTGGAACCACACCGGCTCGCCGCGTGCCGCATTCACCTCTTCCACCGGCGTCGTCGTCATCGTCGAAAGCATTTGCAGATGGTTCTTCGCCTTCGCCGCACGCGCCGTGGCCAGTTCGCCTTGCGGGTTGTACATCCGATGACCGCTCACCGGGCACAAGAAGATCGGCGTCTCCCATGTCTTGCCGAAGAGCGTGACCGACATGTCCGTCTTGCTGACGTCCACCAGCCGACGTGCACGGAGCTGATAGTGCTCGAATCCTTCGCGATTGGCGCGAATGGTCGCGCCGTCCTCTGCGCCGTTCGACATCCAGGCCCAGTGCCATGGCGGCAGCTTCGTCCGCGCGACTGCTTCGAAATCGAAGACGTTCAGCGCGTCGCCGACATTGGCGATGAGATCAGGTGTGGAGGATGCCGCTCCCGATTGCTGCGCGATCAGCGACGGCAGATCGAGCAATGACGCGAGTGGGCTTGCCGCGAGCAACCGCAACAAGCGTCTTCGATTGTGATTGGTCATCGTACGCACTAAGGGCCACCCCAAAGGTGGCCCTTACGTTACTTCAGGTCCGCCTAAAGGCGGACACTACATGGACGCGCTACTTCTGACCGCTGTCGGGCCCGTCGCTGGGCGCTCCGGTTCCCGACGACCCAAGGAACAGCCGCTTGCCATCGGGCAGGATCATGTCTGCGCCGTTGGCGCGGTTGGCCCCGTTCTTCGCGCGGTATCCCTGGATGGTGATCTCCGTACCCGCCTCGAGGGATTTCTTCGTGAAGCCACGCCGCACCAGCGTGTTCGGCGTGCCGCCTTCAATCATCCAGCGCGTGACAGTGCCGTCGGGATTCTTGACGTCGAGGTGAATCCACGTGTGCGGATTGACCCAGTCCATCTTGACGACGGTGCCCTTGAGCGTCACCGGCTGGTTGGCGTCGAACTCGGCGGCGAAGGAGTGATGAGCGCGAAGTGATGACGAGACGCCAAGAACGAAGACGAGGGCGATGAATACGACGCGTGCTTTAGACATGGTTCGTTGGTTCCTATCGTGAAAGCGGTCAGCGCTCTTGCCTGTCGTCCACCTGTTCCTGGTTGCGTGCGGGAGCCTGCCCCTTGGCGCCGGCCTTCTCCGCATCGCGCGCGACCTCGAGCAGGTTGAACATGCTCAGGTTAGCCTCATGACACGCGTATTCGAGCAGCAGCTGACCCTCGGTCGGTCGCATCGGCAGCAATACAGTCCACGGCTTCTCCCAAGTCGTCGGGTCGCTCACCGTCAGCCGGAGTTCGAGCCGGCCATCGTCAATGCGCGTGTAGCGTTCGGTCAGATGAAGACCGGTCGTCGAACCGCGGTAGCTGTGCTTGCCGTTGAAGTTCGTCGTCTCGACGACGAGCGTGTCGCCTTCCCAGTGACCACGTGTGTCGCCGATCCAGGCGCGAACGTTGTCGTTGAGCCGTGGACGACCGTCGAGCGGGACGACGCGCGCTTCGTGAATCATCTCGTGCACGATGACCGCCACCCCCGGCCCCTGTACGATCTGGATGTTGTTGTTATAAAGCGTCGGCAGGCTGGCACTCGGCAATCCGTAAGTGATGCAGCGCTCTTGATCGCCGCGATCGAGCCATGACGCGTTGACCGCATTGTTGCGATTGGGTGCACGCCCCTGCCGCGCGCGGCCCTCGGCCGTCAATGCGGGGATGCGACCATCGGGCGGGTCAATGATGAGCGACGTGCGATAGCCATCGGAAACGAAGCGCCCGGGATCGGTCCAGTACTGCGCGTGGTTGAGACCTGGCGTGATCGTCTCGGGAGGGCCATCCATGCGTCGTCCGGCGCGGGCTTCGAGCGCCTTTTTCTCTTCTTCTGTATAGAACTCGCGTGTGCCGAGGTCACGGTTGCGCTCGAGCGGCGTGATCGTCCGGTAATCCCACACGCCCTGCAGATCGGGATCACCCCATGGGGTACGCGGGACTTTTCCCTTGACTGCAGTAGTCGGACGGGCGGCGGCGCTCGGCTGCG
>DATCXH010000483.1:0-5443 GCA_036565925.1 Vicinamibacterales bacterium | reverse complement strand
GCCGATCGCTCCCGCATCGTTCAATCGCGCTTCCACGACGCCGAGGACACGCTCGACCTGATAGCGGTTGAGCACATCGGTGGCTTCGGCCAGCTCCGCACGGGCGCCGAGTGAGCGGGCGAGCACGCCGAACGCAGTGTTGTCGCGCGGGAAGCACGGACCGCCGTAGCCGATGGCGCCTTTGAGATATTTCGTCCCGATCCGCGAATCAGAACCGACGGCCTGCGTCACGACGTCCACGTTTGCACCAGGCAAACGGTCGCACACGTCCGCGAGCATATTGGCGTACGAGATCTTCGTCGTGACGAAAGTGTTGACAGAAATCTTGGTCAGCTCGGCGTTGACGAAGTTCATGCGACGGATCGCGGGCTGATTGTCGCAGCTGCTCCGGTAGATGGTCTCCAGCAGATCGCCAGCCTTCGTGTCCGACTCGCCGATGAGGATCATGTCGGGCCGCAGCATGTCCCGCACAACGCTGCCGAGCGCGATGAACTCGGGGTTGTAGCAGAGACCGAGTGCCGGACCCACAGCGCGACCGGCGTGTCGCTCGAGCGTTGCGCGAATCTCGCCCTCGGTCGAGCCCGGCATGACGGTGCTCGTGATTACGACGACGTGGTAGTCGGTTTTGTGGCGGAGTGCCGCGCCGATGCTTTCCATCGCCTTGAGCACTGCCGCGTTGCTGAAGCGACCCGAGGCGTCGCTCGGAGTGGGAACGACGACGAACGTGATATCGGACCCGATAATGGCATCACTCACATCGAGTGTCGCGCGGAGGCGGTGTCGATTTTTTTCGATCAGTTCCTGGAGCTGCGGCTCGTCGACTGGTGCTCTGCCGGCATTGAGCGCCTCAACAAAGGCCCCATTCATGTCGACGCCGATGACGTCGAATCCCTTGCTCGCGAACACGGCGGCGAGCGGAGAGCCGAGCTTCCCGAGACCGATGACCGAAATCTTCATTCGAGCCGAACCCCTCCCTCGCGCGCTGCAGGCGCCGCACACGGAACTTGATTGGCTTACAAAAGCGCCACAAGTATAGGACTACTTCTATCGCCTGGTCACTTCTCGCGATGGATGAAGTGGTTCGCCTTTTTCATCGTGCGTTCAACCTCAACCAGACGCGACGAGGCGGCGTCGCTCACGACCCGGCAGGTGTGCACGGCGGACGACAGCGCATCCAGAAGCATCCGTGCTGTGAGCGCGTCGCTGGCATCCCAGTCGTGACTGCCGATGCGAGATCGGACTTCTGCAGTAAGCTGCTGAATGAGCCCCAGTGACGCAGAGAAATGCTTGAGCGCGGCCGTGCCCTGAGACTCGTCCCTGTTCGTCTCGACGTGCCGGCGGCTTGCTGCGAGAATCTGCGCCAGGCGCTGGACACGGTCGTCGAGTGTCTCGGTCGTCATCGACGCGGGCGGCGGGGAAGCGAAATCCTTCTCGTAGACTGACAATCCGTCTGTTCCTGAAGTCCGTGTAGTATAGCAATCCGATGAGCACAGCGTTCGACACCAGCACGACTTTCAGTGAAACCTCTATCGAGCGCGTTCGCGACTACTGGAACAATCGCCCCTGCAACCTGCGCCATTCCCCGGAGCCAATCGGCACACGCGCGTACTTCGATCAGGTCGAGGCACGGAAATATCTGGTCGAGCCACATATCCCCGGCTTCGCCCAGTATCAACGGTGGGCGGGGCAGCGGGTGCTCGAGATCGGCTGCGGTCTCGGGACCGACACGATCTCTTTCGCTCGCGCCGGTGCACACGTCACCGCGGTCGATCTCTCAGGCCGATCGCTCGAACTCGCCCGCCAGCGTGCACAGGTCTTTGGTCTGCAGGACCGTATCGACTTCGTCGAAGCGAATGCCGAACGATTGTCCGAGTTCGTTCCGGCCGCTCCGTACGATCTGGTGTATTCCTTTGGCGTCATCCATCACACGCCGCATCCCGAGCGCGTACTCGAACAGATCAGAACCCACTACATGGGGCCGCGCAGTACGGTGAAGTTGATGGTCTACAACCGGTGGTCGTGGAAAGTGCTGGCCATCCTGTTTCGCGAGGCCCACGGCGCGTTCTGGCGGCTCGACGAAGCTGTCGCGCGCAACTCCGAAGCGCAGACCGGTTGCCCCGTCACCTACACGTATACACCGCGCTCGGCTACGGAACTGCTCGAGAAGACCGGGTTCCAGGTCGAAGAGGTGTTTGTCGATCACATCTTTCCGTATGTCGTCCGCGACTACGTGCAGTACCGCTACACCAAGGCGATCCCGTTCCGCTGGCTTCCGCAGCCAGTCATGCGTGGGCTCGAACGGAGCCTCGGCTGGCATCTCTGCGTGACTGCGCGGCCGACGCTACCAGGCACGTAACAATGATGGCTGGAGGAGCTGGCCCGGCTCCATATCTGACGATCATTGCCACTGGTCGTAATGATGATTTCGGTGGCGACTTCAATGGTCGCTTCTTCCGGGCGCTGCATTTCAATCATCAGCAGCTCGTTGCAGCAGGTATCAGTCACGAGTTCGTCTTCGTCGAGTGGCGCCCGATCGACAAACGCCCGCTGCTCGCATCGTTACTTGCCGATGAATTCGCAGAGGTCACGTCGCTCTCGCTGCGTTCCTTCGTCGTCGATCCTGCATACCACGACGCGCTCAGTCTCAATCCGCGCCTGCAGTTTCAGGAATTCATCGCCAAGAACGTCGGCATACGCCGCGCGCGCGGTGAGTTCGTGCTGACGACGAATACCGACATTTATTTCAGTCGAGGCTTGATTGCGCGTCTGCAAGAGTCCGCGCTCGAGCGGGGCGTGCTCTACCGAGCAGCCAGGCACGACCTCATGTCGGCGCTTGACGTCAGCGACATGGATTGGGATGTCCTCGAAGACGAGCGGAACTGCGAGATCGTCAACGCGATCCGGCCGCCGCTGTTCACGAATGCATCAGGCGACTTCCTCCTGCTCGATCACAAGACCTCGCAGCAGATCCGAGGATTCAACGAGGTGTATCGAGTCGCCAAGATCCATATCGATGGCAACTTCTGCATGAAAGCGTACGCGTCCAACGTACCGATTGTCGATATTGGCGCTCCCGTCTATCACGTCGGTCGAGGCACGTTGCACGCCATGCGCGGAATGTACAACGCGCGCCCGGGCGATGCGCCGTGGGGTGACATCCGCTGGAAGAGCGACGTCGTCTACGACAACGGTGACGGCTGGGGGCTGGGACTCGCGCCGGAGCGAGAAATCGATCGCGGTACGACCTTTCTCGCCTTCGACTGGGGGGCCGTCGGACCAATGGTGGAACTCCGGCGTGTCGTGCCGCCTGGTTTGCGGCAGGAGAGAGCGTTATGAAGCGAACGCCACGCGTCTTGGGACTCGTTCCGGCAAGCGGCTACGATGCGCTCGACGAACAGCGCGCGAAGGCTGAGGCGCGCGCCGGAAAGCTCGCCCAACAACTCGAGGAATACAAGGCCAATTCTCGCGTCTGGAAGAACAAGGCCGAGGACGCGATCGGCGAGCTCAGAAAGGCGCAGGAGGCCACCGCGGCTGCGCAAAAGCAGGTGCGGCAGATTGAGAAACAGCGAGACGAGCACTCGAAGAATGCTCAGAGGCTGAAAGAAGAGTCGGAGAAGCTGCGCCGGCTGCAGCAGGAACGAGCCGCCGAACTCGTCGAGTTGAAGCAACGGCTTGCGGAGTCGGAGCGCGACCTGGTGGTGGCGCGCGAACAGTTGATGGCGATTGAAGTCAAACTGGATATTCTGGAAGGCGCTGCGAACGTCCTTGACGGTCGCACCCGGGAGCTCGTCACGCGTCGTTCCGGCCTTGGGACCGAGAGTGGAACCCCCGTCTGACACTGCCGACACGGCGCGCGAGCCGGCCATCAGCATCGTCCTGACCGGCCGCAACGACGATTACGGCGTCGATTTTCGCGCGCGGTTTTTTCGTACCCTGCGTTTCAACGCTGAGCAGCTCGCCGCTTACGGGATTCCGCACGAGTTCGTGTTCGTGGAGTGGGCGCCGCCGCCAGACCGCCCACGGCTCATCGATCTCGTGTTCGATGCCGTTCCTGGCCTCGACCGCCGCCTGTGTGCGTGGTACGTCGTCGACAGCCAGTACCATCAGGCGCTATCGCTCAACCCGCGGCTGGAATACCACGAGTTCATAGCCAAGAACGTCGGCGTACGTCGGGCGCGCGGCCGCTTCGTCCTCACCTCGAATTGCGATGTGTTCCTCGGTCGGGCCGTGCTCGACGTGCTGGCGCAAGGCCGGCTGGAGTCGCGCGTCGTGTACCGTGCGCAGCGTTACGATCTCAACGAGACCGTCGGCGAACATGGAGTCGCGTGGACCGATCTCGAAGATCCACGGAATCTTGCCCGACCGCCGCGTGCGTTGAAGCCACCGTTCCTGGCAGGTGCGACCGGCGACTTCCTGCTCCTCGATCGCGAGTCGTTCCATCAGGTTCGCGGCTTCAACGAGATCTATCGGGCGGCGCGATTCGGCATCGATCGCAATTTCCTGGTCAAGGCGATCTCGAGCGGCCTGTCGGTCGTCGACATCGGTGGTCCGGTCTATCACGTGGATCACGCTGGTAGCTATCACCTCACGGCAGACGCATATGCCGGACGCCAACACGAGGCGCCGTGGGGAAATCGAGGATGGCACTCGCGCGGCGTCAGCTACGTGAATCCGCCGACGTGGGGCCTGCAGCTTGCGCCCGCAGAACGCGTTGCGCCCGGACACTGGTTTCTCGACTTCTCCTGGGACGCCGTGCCCCCGATGGTCGACCTGAGAGGCGTCGTGATACCGGCGTCGCGGGTCGGACGACCGTCACCGGGCCGGTACGCTCCGCCACGTTCGCAGTGACGTTGACGTCGTTGCGCGTCAATCAGCAATAGCGTCGATGGCTCTCCCGGTCACAATTCGTCCGGTCGAACCTGCAGACGCGGCGAACTGGGAGCGCATGCGATCGGCGTTGTGGCCCGATGCCTCCGGAAGTCACGCTGCCGACATCGCGCGATTCTTCTCACCGCAGAGAAACGAGCCGCTGGAAGTGCTGCTCGCGTGCTCCGGCGCTGGAGTGCCCGTCGGGTTCGTCGAACTCTCGATTCGCAATCACGCTGCCGGTTGCACGAGCGATCGTGTCGCCTTCGTGGAAGGATGGTACGTCGAGCCGGATCATCGCCGTCGTGGCGTTGGTGCAGCGTTGATTCGGGCTGCGGAAGAGTGGGGCAGGGCCAACAAATGCCCGGAGCTCGGTTCCGACACGCAACTCTGGAACGAATCGAGCATCGTCGCCCACAAGGCGCTGGGCTTCGAAGAAGTCGAGCGGCTCGTCGCGTTCAGAAAATCGTTGTAATCAACGCTCGGGTGTCGGCGGAGCGCCCGTCGGTGGCCGAATCGGGGTGGTGCCGGTTCCGCCTGGTGGTGCCGGGGGCGGCGCCTGTGGTGGCGGAGGCTG
>DATCXH010000344.1:0-3396 GCA_036565925.1 Vicinamibacterales bacterium | reverse complement strand
CCGTGGACCCTCAGCGCCTCGGCAATCTGATCGCCGACGCGCATCACCGGATTGAGCGCGGTCATTGGCTCCTGAAAGATCAACGAAATCCGCGCGCCGCGCACCGCTCTCATGTCGCGTTCGGAGAGCGTCAACAGATCCCGACCTTCGAAGACGACGCGTCCACCGACAATCTGCCCGGGTGGTTGCAGCAGACGCAAGATGGAGAACGCTGTGATGGACTTTCCGCTGCCGGATTCCCCGACCAGGCCCAGGGTCTCCCCGGTCGCCATCGTGAAACTGACATCGTCTACTACGCGTGTGCCGTGCGCGGCATCGAACGTCACCGTCAGGTGCTGCACATCCAGGAGTGCGCTCACGCCGACGTCTCCTGATACTCGCCGAACACTCGGCGCAAACTGCTCGCGACCTCGCCCAGTGTGGCGCGCTTCTCGACGGCCGCGATGATCGTCGGCACGAGGTTGTCTCCGCCGCGGGCGGCGCGTTCGACGGCATCGAGCGACGCACGCCATTCACTCTCGCTGCGGTTCGCGCGTAGATGGCGCACACGGGCGATCTGCTCTCGCTCGACGTTCGGATCGATCTGAAATACACGTGGGCTGCCGAGGGAATCATCCTCGTAGCGGTTGACGCCGACCATGACTGTGGCGCCCGTGTCGAGGGCCTGTTGTGCGGAATACGCGGAATCCTGAATCTGCTTCTGCAGATAGCCGGACTCGATTGCCGCCAGTGTGCCGCCGATCACTCGAATCCGATCGAGCAATTCCGCGGCCTCGCGCTCGATGCGGTTCGTCATTTCTTCAATCACATAGGAGCCGCCAACGGGGTCCACTGTCGACGCAACGCCGCTCTCGTGCAGGATGATCTGCTGTGTCCGCAACGCGATTGTCGCGCTCTCTTCCGTCGGAAGCGCGAGCGCTTCGTCCTTCCCGTTGCAATGCAGCGACTGCGTTCCCCCCAACACCGCAGCCAGTGCCTGCAGCGCCACCCTGACGATGTTGTTGTCCGGTTGCTGGGCAGTCAGCGTGCTGCCGGCGGTCTGCGTATGGAACCGAAGCTGCTGCGCCCGCGGGTTGGTGGCGCCGAAGCGGTCGCGCATGATGTGCGCCCAGAGTCGTCGGGCCGCGCGGAATTTGGCGATCTCCTCGAGGAAATTATTGTGCGCGTTGAAAAAGAACGAGAGCCGTTGGCCAAACGTGTTGACGTCGAGACCGGCGGCCGTCGCCGCTTCGACGTACGCGATGGCGTTGGCGAGCGTAAAGGCGACCTCCTGAACGGCGGTCGCGCCGGCCTCCCGGATGTGATAGCCGCTGATTGAAATGGGATTCCATCGTGGGAGCGTCCGCTCGCAGAAGGCGATCACGTCAGTGACGATGCGAAGCGACGGACGCGGCGGGTAGATGTAGGTGCCGCGCGCGATGTATTCCTTCAGGATGTCGTTTTGAAGCGTGCCGGAAAGGGCAGCGAGTTCAACGCCTTGACGCTTGGCGACCGCCACGTACAAGGCGAGCAGGATGATGGCCGTCGAGTTGATCGTCATTGACGTCGAAATCGTGCCCAGAGGGATGGCGTCGAAAAGGGTGGCCATGTCTTCGATCGAGTCGATGGCCACCCCGACCCGGCCGACTTCGCCCCCCGCGAGCGGGTCGTCGGAGTCGTAGCCGATTTGCGTCGGGAGATCGAAGGCGACGCTCAGTCCCTTGACACCTTGCGTCAGCAAATATCGGTAGCGCTGATTCGACTCAAAGGCGGTTGCGAACCCGGCATATTGCCTCATCGTCCAGGGACGGCCGCGGTACATGTCGGGCTGGATGCCGCGCGTAAATGGGAAGGCACCGGGCTCCCCGAGGGTGGACGTGAAATCGATCCCTGCGAGGTCGTCAGGCGTCCGAAACGCGCGTAACTCGGGGTCCCGATTCATGGTGTTTGGCCCTGGATTTTATCCGAAACCCTTGCCTATCAGGCGATTACCGCCTCCACTCAGCGGCGGCAGGCGAGTCATCCGCCGTGAATGTGCAAATTCGTTTGCAAAAGGACGGTTTGTTGACACTCTTCGCGACAGCCCTTACAATACGTTCAGCCTGTAACAAGGCGTAACCCCATACAAATGAACACCTTTGGCGCCCGATCCCTGCCAGCCGCCCGGTCAGTGCAGGTTCGCGTCGGGATACGCCTCCGGCTCCCGGCCCGGTGGCGCATGAGGAGGAGCAGGAATGGATGACGTCGTCAACCGGTTCGCTAAAGAGCTGGCCGACGCGATCGCTGCCGCCGTTGCCGAGAACCCACAGGTCGAGGCCTGCCGTGCGAAGGCGCGGGAAGCGGGTTTCGACATGCGTGTCACCCTCGAAGCGGTTGTGGGTTTTGTGAGCCGAAATAATGGTACGGCGGTCACCAAGATAACGACCCCGGCCCGCCTGCTGCCCGCGCGCAAGGCGTTTGACTTGACGACCAACGACCGCCGGTTTCTACGGTCGCTGCGGATTGGCGTGGACGAAGCGCCCAAGGAAGCCGTCGACAACAGCTAGGGCGCAACATTTCAGAACCATCGAGCAAGGCGGACCTTCGGGTCCGCCTTTGCTGTGTACGGACTCTGGTTATGGGCCTGCCTTCGCCTGATTCGCAACGGCTGCCGCCTTCGCCTCGGCTGCGGCCGCGTCACCCAGGTAGTACTTGGTGAGCGGTTTCAGATCTTCGTTCAGGTTGTAGACCAGGGGAATACCGGTCGGAATATTCAGGTCCACGATGTTGTCGTCGGAGGTGTTCTCCAGGTATTTCACGAGGGCCCGGAGACTGTTCCCGTGCGCCACGATCAGGACCCGCTTCCCGGCCTTGATCTCGGGTGCGATCACCTCCTGCCAGTACGGAAGGAATCGCGCCACCGTGTCCTTGAGCGACTCGGTCAGTGGGAGCTCGGCTCGCTTCAAATTCGCATAGCGGCGATCGTGCGAGGGATGGCGTGGGTCTTCGTAGGTGAGCGACGGCGGTGGCGTGTCGTAGCTGCGGCGCCAGATCTTCACCTGCTCATCGCCGTATTTCGCCGCGGTCTCGGCCTTATTGAGCCCCTGCAATCCGCCGTAATGCCGCTCGTTCAATCGCCATGACCGATAGACCGGAATCCACATCATGTCGAGCTCGTCGAGCGAGATCCACAAGGTGCGGATCGCGCGCTTCAGCACCGACGTATATGCCACGTCGAACTCGTATTTCTCGGCGCTCATCAGACGACCGGCCTCGCGTGCCTCTTCACGGCCCTTGTCGCTGAGATCGACGTCGGTCCACCCTGTAAACCGGTTCTCCTTGTTCCAGGTGCTCTCGCCGTGACGAAGCAGTACGAGCCGTAGCATCGAACGTCCCTCTGTGCGCCTCTCTAGACGGTGGCCAGCTGCCGGATCGCGG
>DATCXH010000008.1:0-2132 GCA_036565925.1 Vicinamibacterales bacterium | reverse complement strand
CCATCGGCTCGCGACCGCGCCACCGATCGCGGCAACCGCTACGGCAATGCCCGCGATCCAGACCCACCATCGAGCTGGACGTGCGGCCATCGCCAGGCTCTGCTCTTCCGGTTTTCGGCGCGCAGTGCGGCGCATGTCGATGACCATCTCCCGCATCGACTGATAGCGATCGGCAGGATCCTGTTCCAGCGCCTTCTCAACTATGAGCCGCACCGCAACCGGGATTTCGGCAGTCAACGGCGGCGGCGCGCCGTGGATGATCCGTTGCAACACTTCAAGATCCGAACCGCCATCGAAGGGTCGCCGGCCCGCGAGGAGTTCGTACAACACCACACCGAACGAAAAGATGTCGCTTCGCGCATCGAGCGGCCTGCCGGCGGCTTGCTCGGGTGACATGTAGGCAATGGTGCCGATCACGACGCCCGGCTTCGTCGGCGCTTCCCCGATGGTGCGTGTCTCCTCGTTCTTCGCTGGTTCGTGCAATTTTGCGAGGCCGAAGTCGGCGAGCTTCGCATAGCCGTTGGTCGCAACCAGAATGTTCGCGGGTTTGACGTCGCGATGGAGGATGCCGGCGTCATGCGCGGTCGCGAGCGCGTCTGCCACTCCGACAAGCACATCGAGTATCTGCCGCCAGGTGCGCGCGCGGGAGAGCGCCCATTCCCGCAGCGTGCCGCTGTCGACGAACTCCGTTACGAGATACTGGCGGTCTTCGTACTCGCCGACGTCATGAACGGTGAGGATGTGAGGATGATTCAGCGAGGAGGCGAGTTGCGCCTCGCGCTGAAAGCGGCGGCGTGCGGACGGGCTGGCGAGATCGTCAGCCAGCACCTTGATTGCGACCGGTCGGTTCAGTTTGGTATCGACAGCGCGGTAGACGTCGCCCATCGCGCCTGAGCCCAGGACGGACTGGAGATCGTACTGACCAATTCGGATTCCGACGAGGCTGGGAGTCCGACGAGCCATGCCGCGGACATTCTGACCTATTCGCTCGATTCTGTGCGATGGCTTGCACGGTGCTAGACTCGCGTCGCGTGGCCCGTCCACTTCTTCTTGCATGCGTAGTCGCGTCTCTGCTCATCCCGGCAACGGCCGCCGCTGGCGAGCGCTGGACGATTGGCCTCTCGACAACGGGGGCACCCATCGAGGCGACGATGGTCGCCGGCCGTTCTGGTTCTTCGCCGACGGTGCTCCTCGTCGGCGGACTTCAACGACCCGATCAGTCGAGCGACGCCGTCGCGCGTGAGGCGGCGGCATTCGAACAACTCCCACAGCAACAGCGACCGTTCCGACTGATCGCCGTCGCGCGTGCCAATCCAGACGCGCAGCCGCTGCAGTTCCCGGCGTCCGGCGTCGCGTATCGCGAGCACGTCGAATCGCACGTGTTGTGGCGATGGCTCGGCACCCACGCACCTGATCTCGTCCTCGTCGCCGGTGACGATCCGGGTCTCGTCGACGCCTTATCGCAGAACGTCGTGATCGACGTCGGACGGATTCCGGCGCGTCGTGTTGATGCCTCGACGCGACTCCTGCAGACCGGGACCGAGACGATCGCTGTCTCGAGTGCGCACCAGGAGATCGATCGGCGGCTCGCCCGATCGCCGCGGGCATTCGCCGAGGAACTGGCTCACATCTACGGACATGAATTGAAACAGCCGACTTACATCGCGGCTGTGGCGCTGGTCGGCCGGCTACGACTGGGCGAACGCGATGAGGTCGCGCAGTTGCTGGCGCCCTATCTCGATGGCGCACAGGACAGCTTCGCGCGACCATCGCAGTCCTCGCTCGCGGCGCACCTGCTGTTCTTCGAGTACGCGCGCCGAACCCGTGACGAGCGCGCGAAGGCGCTGGTGGTGCGCGCAGCGGCCAGCGGATTCACCGACAACGGCGAGCTCCGTGAGTTCATGCCACTACACGGCGGCTGGAGCGATTCGTTGTTCATGGACGTGCCGATCCTCGCCATGGCGGGCGCGCTCACGGGCGAGCGCCGCTACTTCGACATGGCCGCACGCCACATCACGTTCATGCAGCAGATCGTGCTCAGGCCGGACGGTCTCTATCGACATCAGGCGTCGGCAAACGCCGCATGGGGACGCGGCAATGCGTTCCCCGCGCTCGGGCTGGCACTGACGTTG
>DATCXH010001140.1:0-3134 GCA_036565925.1 Vicinamibacterales bacterium | reverse complement strand
GATGCCGATGTCTACAGTGAGCGGCACGTCGAGCGTGGCAGCGTGCTCCATTCGGTCGCGGACGACCTCCGCGGCCGCTTCGGCTTCTTCGTTCGGGCTCTCGAACAACAACTCGTCGTGAACGGTCAGGATCATCTGCGTCTTGAGCCCGCGCTTCGGCAGCTCGGCGTGCAGATCGATCATCGCTTTCTTCAGAATGTCGGCCGCCGTGCCCTGGATCGGCATGTTCACCGTTTCGCGCTCGGCCTGACTGCGCATCTGGAAATTACGGCTGGTCAGGTTCGGCACTAATCGTCGTCGTCCAAACATCGTCCGAACCACGCCGGTCGTGCGTCCCTCCTCGAGGATGCGATCGATGAAGCCACGCACCTTGGGGAAGCCGGTGAAGTACGCCGTGATGAATTCCTGCGCCGCCTCCTGCGTCACGTTGATGTCCTTGGCCAGCGTGAACGGTGTCTTGCCGTAGAGGACCGCGTAGTTGACCATCTTCGACAGGCTGCGCAATTGATGTTTGTCCATGGCGTTGTTCACGCCAAACAGCCGCTGCCCGGTGCGCTCGTGAATATCCTCATTGTTGCGGAAGGCTTCGATGAGCGCTTCCTCGCCGGCCATGTGCGCAAGTACACGAAGCTCGATCTGTGAGTAGTCGGCAGAGATCAGGACGTGGCCAGGGGCGGCGACGAAGGCGCGTCGAATCTCGCGGCCAAGCTCGGTGCGGATCGGGATGTTCTGCAGGTTTGGATCGGAACTGCTCAAACGCCCCGTCGCTGCGACCGCCTGGTTGAAGCTGGTATGGACGCGTCCCGTCTTCGGATCGACCATGACGGGCAACGCGTCGATATAGGTGCTCTTCAGTTTGTGTAGAGCGCGCCACTCGAGCACGAGCCGGGGCAGTTCGTGCGTGAGGGCGAGTTCTTCGAGCACATCGGCAGCAGTTGAAAACGATCGCGTCCGACCGGTTCTCTTCGCGGACGGAAGGTCAAGCTTTTCGAACAGGATCCGACCGAGCTGCGGCGGAGAGTTGATATTGAATTCCTCACCGGCCAGTTCATAGATGCGCGCCGTGTAGCTGGCGAGCTCCTGTTCGATCTGACGCGAGCGAGCAGCGAGGGCGGGTCCATCGATAAGGATTCCGGCGCGCTCGATATCAGCGAGGACCGGCATCAGCGGCATCTCCAGCTCGCGCAGGACGGAATCGAGCTGTGCCGCGGCGATGAGTTTCGGGAGCGTGCGGGACAACTGCCACGCGAGATCGGCCCTCTCCCCAGCGAAGTTCAATACTGTTTCCGGAGACAGCCGCGTCAGCGCCTGTGCCTTCGCCCCCTTACCGCACACATCCTCTTCGGTGAGCGCGCGGTATCCGAGTTGCTCGAGCGCACCGTCTTCAATCGGGTGCCCCGAGCGCGTCGCGTCGAGCAGATAACTGGCGAGCATCGAGTCGAATTCGATACCGCGCAACGTGAGGCCGTGATTGGCCAGCACGATCAGATCGAATTTCAGATCGTGCCCGACCTTCTTCACGGCCGGGTCTTCGAGCAACGACCGAACCCGCTCGAGCACTGCAGCGCGGCTGATCTGCACCTTGGCGCCTGCTGCGTCGAGCAGGTCGCCGCGCGTCTCAGCACCTTCGTGGCCGACAGGCACGTAACGTGCCTGGCGCCCGCCGTGCGAGAAGGAAAGCCCGACGATCGTCGCGCGCATCGCCGACCATTGATCCGGGATCACTCGGAGTGCGAACTCGCCGGCGGAGCGGAGGTCGGCGATCAGCGCGTCCAGTTCCTCGAGAGACGTAATGAGCGCATAGTCTTTCTGGATCGTGTCAGCCGTCGGTGCGTACTCGGCAACAATCGTTCGGAACTCGAGTTGCGAGAACAGTTCGTAGCAGCGCTCGCGGATCGGGCCGCGATAGCGCAGTGACTCGAAGTCCACTTCCAGGGGCACGTCCGATCGAATCGTGACCAACTCGCGGCTGCGCAGCGCGTCCTCACGATACGTGGTCAGCGCCTCGCGCTGCTTCGGCTTCAGTTCCGCGGTACGTTCGAGCAAGGCGTCAAGACCACCGAACTGGCTCACCAGATCGATCGCGCCCTTCTTGCCAATCCCGGGTACGCCAGCGACGTTGTCGCTCGTGTCACCGACCAGCGCCAGTACATCCACGACGTGTGAGGGTTTGACGCCAAATTTCTCGACGACGCCTCCCTCGTCGAACCACGTGCCGTCTTCGCGCGGGTCGTAGACGCGCACCCCCGGCCGCACGAGTTGAAAGAAGTCCTTGTCGATCGACACGATCGCCACGTCGAAGCCAGACGCTGCCGCCTGGCTCGCGACAGTGCCGATGACATCGTCGGCTTCATAGCCCTTGACCGTCAGGATTGGAACGCCCAGCGCTTCGCACGCCTGATGCACCCAGTTGATCTGCTCAGCCAGATCGTCGGGCATTGCCGCACGGTTGGCCTTGTAGTCGGCGGAGATCTCGTCGCGGAACGTCCGTCCAGCCAGATCGAATGACGCGGCGAGATATGCGGGCTTGTGGTCGGCGATGAGCTTGCGGAGCATCGTCACGAAGACGTACACCGCGTGTGTCGTGTGACCTTCCTGATTCGAGAGACCGCGACCGCGAAACGCGTGATACGCGCGGTACATCTGCGAGCTTCCATCAATCAGGAACAGGACAGGACGAGCCATCTGCCCACGATATCATTGCCGTTAATGCCTGTGCGGATGTCCCGGTTCGCGTTCATCGTGACCCTCGCGATCTGCGTGATCACGAGCGCCGCGTGCGATGTATTCACGCCGAAGTACGAGTACGAGGAAGAGATCTACCTGCGGCTCGACGGCTCCGCGACGGTGAACGTCAATGCGTCGGTCGCGTCGCTCATCGCGTTGCGCGGCGTCGATCTCCCCTCGGATCCGAAGGCGCGACTCGACCGCGACCGCGTGCGTGCCCTGTTTGCCATGCCCGGTGCACAACCACCGCGTCTGACACTCTCGCGCCGCAATGGACGACGGTTCGTCCATATCAGCCTCGATGTTCCCGATGTGCGGCAGCTGCAGCGACAGCGGATGTTCGCCTGGTCAACGTATCGGTTCGATCGTGAGAGTGACAGCTTCCTGTACCGGCAGCGAGTCGGCGC
>DATCXH010000609.1:0-4297 GCA_036565925.1 Vicinamibacterales bacterium | reverse complement strand
CAGCCGCCGCGATGTGGTATCGACGGCGGCTGCTTCGAGAATTGAACAACCTGAAGAACGCCCGTTATTGAGCGGTGGTGGTGGAAGTGGTACCGAGCTCGCGAATCGCCTTCAACGCCAGCCGCTCCTCGCGATTCGGGTCGTTCATCAGCTTGCATTCGTTCCCAAACACCATCGTCGGATACGCGCGCGTGTTGAACGCCGGCCAGTTTGGAAGATCGGCGTGGTTCGGATTACCCGTACGCGCGAACGACGCGAACGCGGCGCTCATCTTGTGCGCCAGCGCGTAGCGGTCCTGCATGGCGCCGGTCATCGACGCCGCCTGATCGATGTTGTACAGCGCGAACGGAATGTCGAGCGTGTGATACGACTTCATCTGGCCCTTGTGCACCGGGGATCGCCACGAGAAATAGTACAGATACGAGGGCGCCTTGCCCTGCGCCGCCTTCAGCTCATTGAGCAGTTGAGCGTTTGCGCGACGGGTGTTGTCGGCGTTCATGATCAACCACACGTCGGTATTGCTGATGCCGGCGTGCGTCTTGCGATAGAGCGCCACCATATCTCGCGCCTTTGCCTCGTCGTTGCGGACGATGCGCTTGACGCGCGTGAGCATCTCGTCCTCGGACATCTGGAGTGGTGGTGGTGGATCGTTCCACGCGTCCTCAGTCTCGGTGGAGCCCATCATGAGCGGCACGTCTGCCGACACGGCCGGAGCGTCTGGAGACCACTGATCGCGCGGCAGCGATTTTCCATCGACGACCGGACCTGTCGCGAGACCTTGAATCCGGGGTTCCGCGTAATACGCATCCTGCAGCTGCTTCAACGTGAACGATTCGAGTCGATCGAGCTGATTCGCTTTGAGACCGAGCTTGGCGAGGAACTGCTCGGCACCCCGTGTCGCGTTCTCGCGAGTCGCGCCGCGCACCTGCGCGCCACTCATCGCGATCGCGCGATGGAACAGACCCTTGGCCGACGGCATCGCCATCAGAGTCGTCACCTTGCTGCCGCCGCCGGACTGACCGAAGACGGTGACATTGTTCGGATTACCGCCGAACGCGGCGATGTTCTCCTTGATCCACGCAAGCGCCGCGACAATGTCCTGCATGCCGGCGTTGCTGGCGGTGGACCACTTCTCGCCCCCACCGAGGTCGGCGAGATACAGAAAGCCAAACAGATTCAGACGATGGGTGACCGACACCATGACCACGTCTTCCTTGCGCGCGAGGTTGGTGCCTTCGTACAGCAGCCAGTTGCCGGAACCGCCCGAGAAGCCGCCGCCGTGCAGCCACACCATGACCGGCCGATTGCCACTGCCGAGCGCAGGGGTGAATACATTCAGATTGAGGCAGTCCTCCCCCATCGGCTCCTGTCGATCGAGCGCGAACACTTCGGAGATTGGACCGTCGGGATCCTGCGGCGATCGATTCCCGACCTGGAAGCAGTCGCGAACACCGTTCCACGGCGCAACCTTCGTCGGCGGCATGAAGCGATTCGCACCGGCCGTCGATGCGGCGTACGGAACGCCCCAGAATTGATTCACGCCAAACCGGACGACGCCTCGCAATCGTCCGGAGGCCGTCTGCACGGCTGCGGTCGTCGGCAGACCGCGTATGTCCTGGGCCCATGCGGGCGCGAACAGTCCTTCAGCACAGAGACCGGCCGCGGCTAACGCGCTCCAGCTCAGAAAATCCCGTCGATCGACGTGCGTCATGGCGTGCTCCTGGAAAGCGATTCCTTAGAGCGCGTATTTTGATATGGCAGACGACGAGAGTCCAGTCTTTGGAAAAAGGCCGCCTGCCCTCGACGGCGCTCGGGCCAGGGAAGGCGGCCTCTACGTGAGGTCCGGCTAAAGCCGGAGACTACTTGATGAAGGTGCCGCGGCTCAATTCGTCGAGCGCGACTCGCAACTCGTGCTGCGTGTTCATCACAATCGGTCCATACCACGCCACCGGTTCTTCGATCGGCTTACCCGACACGAGCAGAAACCTGATGCCTTCGTCGCCCGCCTGCACCACGATCTCGTCGCCTTGATCGAACAGCACCATCGATCGGTTGCCGATGAAGTCAGGACGCTCGACACCGGTGCCGACGATGTCAGTCTGCACCGCGCGCGGCGAAGACGCATCAGGAAACGTTCCTGATCCCTGGAAGACGTACGCAAACGCGTGACGTGACGTCTCGATAGGCAGGACCTTGCGAACACCAGGCGGCACGAAGATATCGAGGTATCGCGGATCCGACGCGACACCTTCCACGGGGCCCGTCTTGCCCCAGAACGAACCGCACACGATGCGCACGGTCGTCCCGTCGTCGTCCACCACTTCGGGGACGTCCTTGCCCTGCACGTCCTGGTAGCGCGGCGCCGTCATCTTCAGCGACGCAGGGAGATTCGACCAGAGCTGAAAGCCGTGCATGCGGCCGGCCTGATCGCCCTTCGGCATCTCCTGGTGGAGGATGCCACTTCCGGCCGTCATCCACTGGATGTCACCAGCGCCGAGACTTCCGCGGTTGCCGAGACTGTCGCCATGGTCGACCGTGCCCGCCAACACGTAAGTGATCGTCTCGATGCCGCGGTGGGGGTGCCATGGAAAACCAGCGAGATAGTCGTCGGGACGATCGTTGCGAAAATCGTCGAACAACAGGAACGGGTCGTAGTCGGTGGTGTCGCCGAAACCGAATGCGCGGCGTAGCTTGACGCCGGCGCCTTCGAGAGTGGGTTTCGATGCGACGACCTTTTTGACCGCTCGGATGGACATGTCAACTCCAAATACAAAGGCGGGTCTAAAGACCCGCCTCTACGTACGCTTATTCGAAAGGCGGGTCCAAAGATCCGCCTCTACGCGTGCGCTTATTAGAAAGGCGGGTGCGAAGACCCGCCTCTACACGCTCAATAAGACGTCGCGAGCGAACCGAAGGATCCTACTGCTTGACGTACAGCTCGCCGGCCTTGCGGAATTCGACCGACTTCTCCTGCATGCCCGCATCGCGAATCTGCTGGGTCAATTCCATCGAGCAGAACTTCGGCCCACACATCGAGCAGAAGTGCGCGACCTTCGCACCATCCGCCGGCAGCGTTTCGTCGTGATACGCGCGCGCAGTGACCGGGTCCATGGCCAGATTGAATTGATCCTGCCAACGAAATTCGAATCGCGCCTTCGACAGCGCATCGTCCCACGCCTGCGCACGCGGATGACCCTTGGCCAGGTCCGCGGCGTGCGCCGCGATTTTGTAGGCGATGACGCCCGCCTTCACGTCGTCGCGATTTGGCAGGCCGAGATGTTCCTTCGGTGTGACGTAGCACAGCATCGCTGTGCCGTACCAGCCGATCATCGCCGCACCGATCGCTGACGTGATGTGGTCGTAACCGGGTGCGACGTCGGTGGTCAGCGGACCCAGCGTGTAGAACGGCGCCTCAGCACACCACTCGAGCTGCTTCTCCATGTTCTCTTTGATGAGATGCATGGGGATGTGGCCGGGCCCTTCGTTCATGACCTGCACGTCGTACTCCCAGGCGATACGATTCAACTCACCTTGCGTCTTGAGCTCGGCGAACTGCGCCTCATCGTTGGCATCGGCGATCGAACCCGGACGCAACCCGTCGCCGAGCGAGAACGACACGTCGTAAGCACGCATGATCTCGCAGATCTCACGGAAGTGTGTGTACAGGAAGTTTTCTTGGTGATGCGCGAGACACCATTTCGCGAGGATCGACCCGCCTCTCGAGACGATGCCGGTCACACGACGCGCCGTCATGGGGATATAGCGCAGCAGCACGCCGGCATGCACGGTGAAGTAGTCGACGCCTTGCTCGCACTGCTCGATGAGCGTGTCGCGATAGATCTCCCAGGTCAGATCCTCGGGACGTCCACCGACCTTCTCGAGCGCTTGATAGATCGGGACGGTACCAATCGGCACCGGGGAGTTGCGGATGATCCACTCGCGCGTTTCGTGGATGTTCTTTCCCGTCGAGAGATCCATGACCGTGTCGGCGCCCCAGAGCGTCGCCCACTGCAGCTTCTCGACCTCGTCTTCGACCGACGAACGCACAGCGGAATTGCCGATGTTGGCGTTGATCTTTACCAGGAAGTTGCGGCCGATAATCATCGGCTCGAGCTCGAGATGGTTGATGTTCGAGGGGATGATCGCGCGGCCGCGTTCGACTTCGGCGCGCACGAACTCGGCGGGGAGCCCCTCGCGCGCCGCGATGAACTCCATCTCGGGTGTGATTTCGCGACGACGCGCGTAGTAGAGCTGGGTGCCCACGTGCCCGGTCGCGCGCCGCGCAGCGATCCATGGG
>DATCXH010000191.1:0-5440 GCA_036565925.1 Vicinamibacterales bacterium | reverse complement strand
TAGCCTCTTTTGCGAAGGCGTCCGACAGCTCGTCGTACAGGGCCAGAACCACGGACCGCTTGCTGGGAAAGTAGCGGTAGAGCAGTCCTGCACTGACGCCGGCTCGTTTCGCCACATCACGCAGCGTCGTCGCTTCATAGCCTTGCTCGCCAATCAGCCGGATTGCGGTTTCGTAAAGCCGGTGACGTGTCGCTTCACCTTCGACAGTCCGCCCAGGCGGACGGCCGCGTTTTGCCGACTTGCTATTTTTAGTAAACATGTTTACTATAATTATGTCATGAAAATCATCATTCCAGGTGGCTCAGGTCAGGTCGGGACGATGGTGGCGAGGGCGTTCCATGGTGAGGGCCATGAGGTCATCGTCCTGAGTCGCCGTCCACGGTCGATGCCATGGTCAACCGTCGAATGGGACGGCGTCCACCTGGGACCGTGGTTGAGTAGCCTGGATGGAGCCGATGTCCTGCTGAACCTCACCGGTCGCAGCGTGAATTGCCGATATACCGCTGCCAATCGCCGCCAGATTCTCGACTCGCGCGTGCGATCGACGCGCGTGCTCGGCCAGGCACTCGCCAAGGTGCATCGCCGGCCGCGTGTGTGGCTGCAGGCGAGCACCGCCACGATCTACGCGCACCGCTACGACGCGCCGAACGACGAGGTCACGGGCATCATTGGCGGTGACGAGATCGATGCCCCGGACACGTGGCGGTTCAGCATTGACGTCGCCCGCGCATGGGAACAGGCATTCAATGAAGTATCAGTTCCGGGCATTCGCAAGGTGACACTACGCTCGGCGATGACGATGAGCGCAGACCGAGGAGGCGTGTTCGACGCGCTTCTCGCGCTCGTGCGGCGTGGGCAAGGTGGCCGCATTGGCGATGGTCGTCAGTTCATGTCATGGGTGCACGAACTCGATTTCGTTCGCTCGTTGCACTGGCTGATCGCGCGCGACGACTTCGAGGGCATCGTCAACATCGCGTCGCCGAATCCGATCCCGAATGATGAATTCATGCGGGTGCTTCGCTACGCGTGGGGCACTCGCGTTGGCGTGCCGACGGCGCAATGGATGCTCGAGATAGGAGCCCTGTTTCTGCGGACCGAGTCGGAACTGGTGCTGAAGAGCCGACGCGTCGTGCCGAGGCGGCTGCTCGAACGAGGATTTGTGTTCGCGTATCCGCACTGGCCGGACGCTGCGCGCGACTTGTGTCGCGAGTGGCTTACTCGACGAGGAGGAGGCGCATACACGCCCACACGAGCGCAGCAATCACAGCGCTCCACGCCAGAAGGCGCCACTTCACGCTGACGCCGGCGAGACGCGCGCCCGAGAGCACAACGGCGGGAACGATCGTGGTCTCAACCCACATCCAGCTCACCGGATCGAGACGCCCGGTCGTGGCGCCGCGTTTGATCAGCGTGAAGAAGCCAAAAATCGCCCAGAACATGACGAGCAGAAACACACGCAACTGATCGGGAGTGGCTCTGCGAATCGTCGTGGCGAGTACGGCGCCAAGCAGCAGCACACCGAGTGCGACATTGACCGACCAGTACTCCTGCGTTTCGTCCTTCAGTTCGCTTCCCGTGAGATTGAGCGCGACCGCCTTCACCGTCGGGCGCAGGTAGAACATCGACGGGTACGGGGACAGACCCAGCCCGCCGATGCGACGTAAGTGCGTGATATACGTGGCTTGTCCGACGGTGCGATCGTTGTACGTGACCGTTGTCTGAGGATTGGCCCGCAAGTTCCACAGGATGTCGGGACCAATGATCAGGAGATAGGTGACGCAGGCGAGGTAAATCTGCGGTTTGAGCAACCAGTGCCGATGTTTGCTGACCAGTAGCGTGAGAGCGAACACCGGCAGCAGCAGGGCCGTGCTTTCCTTGCAGTAGAACGCGACGCCCACAGATGCGCCGGCCAGATACAGATAGCGCGGACGCTCGGTGGCGAGAAAGCGGCTGAATGCGTACACCGCGGCGGTCACAAACAGGAGGTTCGGCACGTGCGCCGTCGCTCGCGACGACACGTTCAGGTAGTACTCGTTGAACGCCATCAACGCCGCTGCCCATCGCGCCGGCACCAATCCGTACCATTGACGCGTCATCGCGTACACCATGGCGACGGTCAACAGCCCGAGCAGAATGTGCATCGCGCGATATCCGAGTCGCGATGTCCCGAAAAGGGTGCTGCTGGTCTTGACGACGTACGCAGGAAGCGCCGGATGATTCTCGCCGCGCAGCGGGAGGTTCAAGTGGCCGGGTTCGAACGAGATGGTCTTTGAGAGCGGAATCGCCGTGTTGATCTCGTCGTGAATGTATTCGCGTGTTACTGCCAGACGAACGCGGATCACAAGGGCGACGAGCAGGATCAGGATCAGAACAGCATCAGTCCGCCGGCCGGCGAAATTCATTGGGTCTGCTCCGCGCCCCGTCGCCAGCGGCGCGCGTCGTCGACAACCGACGCCAGATATGGCCGCATGAACGGAAGGCCGATGAGCGGCGGAAGGAAGTTGCGCGTCGAAATCAGTACGCCCATCGCGGCCGCCGATTCCGGCGCCACATACGCTGCAAGCAATACGACCAGCGCCACATCACGGGTACCCAGTCCAGCCACGGTCAGCGGCAACTGACCGGCCATGAGCGCAATCGCTGACAGGCTCGCGCACACGGTGAACGGCACGTGCAGTGAGAGAGTGATTGTGAAGAGCCAGATTTGGAACAGGTGTGCGAACCACAGGAGGAGCGAAAAGGGCACGATCCACTGACGCCGGCTGCGCAGTACCTCGAGCAGGTCTGGCCATCCCACAGCAAGTTGTCGGACCTTTCGCAGCTTGCGCGCGCGCGCGCCGCCCTCGGGAATCATGCGCATCATGAGTGCGCGCCACAGGCCAGCGGCTGTCTCCGACAAAATGAGGATGCCGCACAACGCACCGAGGCCACCGAGCAACAGCCAGAACGCGGTGGGAAGACTGGTGACCTCGGGCCGGCCGACGAACCAGCCGAGCAAGCACCAGAAGATCAGGCCGAACATGTCGCAGAGCCGCTCGTAGACGATGATCGCGATGGCGACGCCGGTCGTGGTGCGGCCGCGCTTGGCCACGAAGTAGCTCTTGATCAGGTCGCCGGCCTTGGCCGGGACGAACACGTTCAGCGCGGCCGAGACCAGCGTCAGCCGGAAGGCCTCACCAATGCCTGGCAAAGCACCGGCCGGCGCTACCCAGAAGAAACGAATCGCGCGCAGCGCCGTGATCGGCAGGATCATCGCGATCGAGATCACGAGCCACAGGCGATCGGCGGTGAGCAACGCCTCGCCAACCTGGCGGAGATTCAGCGTCCGATACAGCAGGTAGATCAGCCCGCCGCTGACGAGCAGACTGAGGAGCGCGCCGCGCTTGCGTCCGCGAACGCGTGTGGGTGCGGTCGGAGCTGCCGCGTCAGAGCTCACGTCGTCTCCACTGATGCAGTGGAGAGCACCTGCTGAATCGCGTGACGGACCTCCTTCTCGATCGCGCCGGGCGGTAGCAGATATGACGCGTCGTACTCCTTGAACCGCGTGATCCATCGGTCCGAGAAGAATGCGGCGACCTCGTCAGCGCGCAGGTCGCGAATTGAATCGAGCGGCGGGAATACGACGCCGTGCTCGATGAATCCGTATAGATCCGACCGGCTTCGCGGGTAGAGGCCGAGACCTTTGACGGCGACCGTCGGAATGCCCAACTTGAGAAGCGGGAGATGCACGTTGCTATTCTCAGCCGCGATCACCCAGTCGCACTGACGGGCGACCTCGTGGAACTGCGCCCACCCGGGATATTCGGTGATGCCGGATCGATCGGCGATGCGTTGGGCGAGTCGTGGCGATTCGAGCATGCTCGGATGCCATCTGATGATGATCTGGCGAGCATGAAAATGTGCTCGGCAGTCGTCAACGATCGCGGCGAGCGCCGTCCACGAGAGCGCCTTCGGCGGAAAGATGCCGATGACGGGGTTCGGCCGCTCGATGCGTCGTGGGTCCAGTCGTGCCGATTCGCCCTCCATGCCGGCGAGCAGGACGGCACCGGTGATCGGTCCCTTGAGGCGACGCGCGTCCACCGCTTGCTGCCCTTCGAGAATGGAGAGTGTGAAGTTCAGCGGCGGTGAGAAGGGCGTCGGATACGCGTGCGCGACGAAGATCTGCGGAATACCACGCGCTCGCGCTGCCGCGATGAATCCGACTTCCTCAGGATTGGAGTCGCCCGACACGAGCACCGCTCCCGGCCGCCGCGCCGCGAGCATCGTCGTTGAACGCGCGTACCAGGCGACGGCTTCAACAGTCCGGCACGACTCGAGGAATCCATAACGGCGATCGCACGCATGCACCAGGCGAAGCCCGCGCCGCATCGCGCGCGGCGCGACTAACAGCGCGAGCCCGCTTATCCCGGCCAACCGGATCAGGGTCTTCAACCCTGTGCGGACTGATGCACAGTCGTCGGTGCCAATCCACGACGCGACCCGTGCGACCTGCCGCCGGGCGTTGGCATGCCGGGCGACAGCAAGCACGCGTGCCGAACGGTTGCGTGCTGGGGCGATACTCAACAGTGCCGCGAGCCCATAGCTTCCGACCAGCAGCGCTGAACACCACGTGCCAGCGACCATGCCGTGAAGATCGTGCGCGACACGCACAGGCCATCGAGCGTGCATGAGCGTCGCAAACAGCACCTGGCGAGCTGGATCCGAATCGGCACGGACGACCGTCCGGACCGCCCGAAGGAGGGAAGTGGTCACTGCAGCGGTGGCCTACACGAGGATGAACGAATCCTATCGCGAACCTGTCAGGCAGGTCGAGGACAGCGCTAAACGCCGGCCCCGCGACTCTCGTCTAAGCCTGAGTCGAAGGGCAGGGAGCACACATGGACAGCTTTCGTCAGGATCTCCGTATCGCCGCGCGGTCGCTCGTGCGAACTCCCGGGTTTACTGCTATTGCCTTAATCACGCTGGCGCTTGGCATCGGCGCGAATACGGCGATCTTCTCGATCGTGAGCGGCGTTATTCTCCGGCCGCTGTCATATCCCAAGCCCGAGCAGCTGATGTACCTGACCACCCAGTTTCCGGCGTTGGGCTTCGATCAGTTCTGGGTCTCGCCGCCTGAGTACATGGAGTTTCGCGAGTTCAATCAGTCGTTCGCGGCGGTTGGCGCGTTTCGCACAGCCGAGTCCAACCTGACCGCCGGAGACCGCCCGCTCCGCGCGCGAACGGCGCTGGTCGATGAACATCTGTTCGCCGCACTGGGAGTGCCTGCCGCTCAAGGTCGGCTCTTCGCTAAAGGTGAGGCGGAAGTCACCGGTCCACCGCCTGCGCAGGGACAGCCGGCGCCGCCGACGCAGGCGATCGTCGTGCTGTCGCATGAGTTCTGGCAAAGCGCATTCGGCGGGCGTTCGATGATCGGCACGTCCATCGAGATCAACGGCCGGCC
>DATCXH010001142.1:0-3765 GCA_036565925.1 Vicinamibacterales bacterium | reverse complement strand
GACCTACGACTCCGGTTTGGCCGACCCCCGTCGTCACCTCATAGCCTGCCGAACGAAGATGGTCTGCCGCCAAGCCGGCGGTACGCCTCTCTTGCATGGAGAGTTCGGGATGCGCGTGCACATTCTTATAGAGATCCTCGAGACTCGGAAGCAGGCCATCAAGGTTCTTCATCACTGAGTCCTTTTCCGTGCGGTCTGAGCGCGCGCCTTGGCGATGACCCCGGCGCGAGGAGCATCCCACGGAACGATGAGGACCGGCCATGCGGCACGACGCAAGACGCGTTCGGACACCGATCCCTCTCTCAACCTGCGCCATCCTCGTCGTCGATTGGAACCGAGCACGACAATGTCGACCTTCCTGGAGTGGGCGTGAAGCGCGATGAGCTTCGCGGGATCCCCGTGCTGCTCCTCGACGCGCACCTTCAGGCCCGCCGCCTCGGCGCGTTCCCGAAGGCGCGTGAGGTATTCGAACCGCTCGTCCGAGCGCCAGGAGAACGGAATGTTCGCAGGGATTGCGTGAAGCAGAAATAGCGTCGCCCGACCGAGCACCGCGAGGGTGAGCGCCCGCTCGAACGCGCTTTCGCTCGCCTTCTCGAGATCGATCGCGCAGAGAATGCGCCCAAGGGTTCTCATGCCGCCGCCTCCATCCATCACATGAGCATCTTCTCAGCGTGATTCCGATGAGAAAGCGCGCGGCTGGGCTACCGACCTGCTCAGTATGGCGTCCACCATACCAAGCGGTGAGGCAAGAGGCGTTCCCTACTCGAAACGATCTGCAGTGGGAAGAGCCCATCTCCGCCATATCGCCACAAGGCGAACCGCGAAGCACAGCGTCGCGCCCCCAATCGTGGCAACAGTCGGTGAAAGATACAGCAGCGGTCCGGCGACGACGACGCCCGCCCCGACGAGCGCAGCCAGTGCGTAAAAGTCTTTGCGGAGAACGGTCGGGATCTCGCCGACGAGGACATCGCGAACCATGCCTCCGCCGATACCGGTCAACATTCCCAGAAGCGCCGCGATAAACGGATTGAGACCGAGTGCCAGCGCCTTCTGCGTACCAGAAACCGAGAACAGGCCAAGGCCAGCCGCATCGAAGATCAGGATGGGTGTATGGAGACGTTCCAGACGCGGATGCCAGACAAATGTGACCACACCGGCAAGGAGCGAGACTGTCACATACTGCCATTTACTGAAGGCCAGCGGAGGAACCGTGCCAATCAAGAGGTCACGGAGCACACCGCCGGCGTTCCCGGCGACGAAGGCCAGAACGCACACGCCGAATACGTCCAGCCGATGCTTGATGCCAACCGCCGCTCCGCTAATGGCGAACACCGCCGTACCTGCCAGATCGAGGCTCAGCAGAAGACCAGCTATTTCAATGTGCTTGGGCATCGCACAGGATCATCACCTCGTCACTGAAGCGAGGCAACTCTGATGCGCAGGCTCAGTGCAATGAAGGTGTCCACACTCGGTCGCTGGATGCTCGTCGTGGTCATTCTGGTTCTCGCCTTGATCGGCTTTCTTCATCTCACGCGTGGGACGGCCGTCCGCCACGTTCGCGGCGTGGCCACCGATGGCATACCTATCGGTGTGACTGAGCCACAGTTTCCGGTGGTCGTGACGATGATGACGGGCGCATCGATGTCAGAGGGAAACCGCGTCGAAGTGGCGTTGAACGGCGACGGCACGTACGAGCGTCTCTGGGCTGATCTGCGGTCAGCGCGTCAGTCGATCACGTTGCAGCTGTACTACGGAGCGCCGGGTCAGATGGCGCGAACGCTTGGCAGCATTCTGATGGAACGTGCCAAAGCCGGGGTGCGGGTGCTCGTCCTCTATGACGCCTTCGGCACCGTCGACATCCCCGCCGGGCAACGCGACGAACTTCGAGCGGCTGGCATACGCGTCGAGCCCTTTCGTCCGATCCGACTGTCGACGCTGCATCTCGCACAGAACCGCTCACACGTTCGCGGGATCGTGATCGACAGTCGAATTGGATGGACCGGCGGGTTCGGCATCGATGACAAGTGGTTTGGCGATGGACTCACGAACGGGTCGTGGCGCGAGACGAATGTCCGCTTCGAAGGTCCAGCCGTCAGGCAGCTCCAGGCGGCGTTCGCTGCGGCATGGGTCGAAGCGACCGGCGTGTTGTTCACTGGCCGCGCAACGCTCGACTTCCAGGAGAACGGCGTCGCATCGGCGGGACTGCTCCACACATCTCCCACCTTGGGAAGCACCGCTGCTGAGCGCTTTTACGCCCTCACCATCGCCGGCGCACGTCAGACGCTGTACATCACCAATTCATATTTCGCGCCTGATCGCAGCTTCGTCGAACTGCTGACAGCAGCAGCCAAACGCGGCGTCGACGTTCGCATCCTGACCGCGGGTCCTCGCACCGACGTCACAATCGTCCGATCGGCAGGACGCGCCTGGTACGACACGTTACTCGGTGCCGGCGTACACATCTACGAATGGCGGCCGACGACGCTGCATGCCAAAACTTTCGTCGTCGACGGGCAGTGGTCAACGATCGGCTCGATGAATTTCGACAATCGATCGATGGCACTGAACGACGAGGCGACGCTGATGGTGCTCGACCGCGCGATCGGGGAGGAGATGAATCGGATTTTCCTGACCGACCTCGAGCATGCGGACGAGATTACTCTTGCCTCGTTTCGTCGGCGATCATGGGTCGAACGAATCGCCGAGGGGGCGGCGAGCGTGATCACACGGCTCTTATAGGTCAACCACTTGCGCTGCAACCCTGGCCGAGTTTGCGCTACCGATTCCAACCCCGGATCGGATCGGTAGATGCAAGGAAAGAACTGCTGATGCGGCAAAGGTCGGCAGCACTATCTTGACCGGCCATCGTTGGAGAGTTTCAGATGCGACTGAAAGACATCATGACAACGGGCATTGTGACGATCGCCCCGAGTGAATCCCTCAGTGCGGCGCGCGCCGAAATGCGCCGCCACCGCATCCGTCATCTGGTCGCGATTGATCGCGGCCGTGTAGTCGGTATCATCTCCGATCGAGATTTTGGCCGCGTGGGCCGCGAAGACGAGGTCGCCGTTCAGGACGTCATGAGTCCCGACGTGGTGAGCGCGACACCCGCCAGCACACTCCGACAGGCGGCCAACCTGATGCGCGGCCACACGATCGGCTGCCTGCTGATCGTCGACGGTGACGACCTGCTGGGCCTGGTGACCACGACTGACCTTCTCGATCAACTCGGTCGCGGCGCCACTCGACCAACAGTCCGGACAGAAGCGCCCCCACTCCGGCGTCCACCAGGAAGCGGGCGTGTCCGAGGGTCACGAAGCGTCCGTCGGGCAACCGGGCCAAGGAAAGGCCGCCGACCGAGAAAGCCGGCGGCCGAACGCAATCCGCTTCCGGCGACTTTGCCGCGTCCGGTGAAACTCACACGCGACAGAACGGGCACGGTTCTGCCACCAGCACATATTCGCGTCATGGGGACGCAGCTCGCCAACGGCGATCGCGACCACATTTCACGAAAGCTCGGGATGAAGCTTGGCAAGTTCGCGTCATCAATCGAGCGCGTGACGGTCAGACTGTCCGATGCGAACGGCCCCAAAGGCGGCCGCGATCAGGTGTGTCAGATCAAAGTGGTGATGAGTGGGCTTCCGAGCGTGGTCGTCGAGGAGCGGGACACGAGGTTCCAACGAGCCGTCGATCGCGCCATCAATTCGGCGACCCTCGCCGTGCGGCGAAGCGTTCAGCGGCGGCGAATGAAGCCGCTCCGCGACC
>DATCXH010000283.1:0-2712 GCA_036565925.1 Vicinamibacterales bacterium | reverse complement strand
CCTGAGAAGAAGGCGATTGACATCGGCGACTTCCACGCCGACTCCTCGCTGATCCGTCGAACGCTCGGTTGGCAGCCGGTCACGCCGTTGCGCGAGGGTCTCACGCGAACCATCGAGTTCTACCGCGCACACCTCGACAAGTACGTGACGGACGCGTCGCACGTCGTCGTACCGTGAGCGCGCTCGCGCCGATTCCCTTCATCGATCTGGGGCCCGGCGAAGACGAAGCCGCGGTCCACGCTGCTGTCCATCGCGTCCTTGCCCGCGGCTGGTTCGTACTCGGTCCGGAAGTCGAGGCGTTCGAACATGAATTCGCCGCCGCGTCAGGCGCCGCATTCGCTATCGGCGTCGGCAACGGCACCGACGCGATCGCGCTGGCGCTGCGCGCACTCGATATCGGTCCAGGCGACGAAGTGATCGTGCCGGCAATGACGGCAGGCTATACGGCACTCGCTGTCATCGCGGCCGGCGCAACACCGGTCATCGTTGATGTCGAGCCCGATACGCTGACCATGGATCCGAGCGCATGCGCCGCCGCGGTGACGACGCGGACCCGCGCGATCGTGCCGGTGCACCTCTACGGGCAGGCGGCTGACATGGAGGCGATTCGCTCCGTTGCCGAACGTCACTCCCTCGCCATCGTCGAAGATTGCTGTCAGGCACACCTGGCCACGCAGAACGGAGTCGCGATCGGCACACGAGCGAACGCCGCGGCCTTCAGCTTTTATCCGACCAAGAATCTCGGTGGGTTGGGCGACGGCGGTGCGGTCATCACGGCTGATGACGCCATCGCGTCACGGATTCGCCAACTCCGCAACGGCGGACAGCGCGAGCGCGCGCATCATGTGGAAGCCGGTGTGAACAGCCGTCTCGACGATCTGCAGGCGGCAGTGTTGCGCGCGCGACTGCCGCTGCTGCCCGAGTGGACGATCATGCGCCGCGCCCTGGCCGCCCGCTACCGTCAGGTGCTGCCAGCGTCCCTGCGCACGATTCGTGAGCGCGACCCCGGCCACGTGTACCATCTGTTTCCGGTGCTCACGTCCGAACGCGCATCGCTGCAGGCGCATCTCGCAGCGCACGGCATCGAAACCATGGTGCACTACCCGGCCGCGCTGACGAAGCAGCCGGCATTCGCGGCATTCGGCTCGCAAGAATGTCCCATTGCCGTCTCCGCTGCCGGCCAACTGTTGTCGCTGCCGCTGTCTCCGCGACTCACCGACGGGGACGTCGTTCGTGTTGCGGACAGCGTGGCAGCCTTTGTGAAAGGACATCGGCTCGCGTGAAAGCTCTCATCACTGGAGGCGCCGGATTCATCGGATCCCACCTCGCCGAACGACTGCTGCGCGACGGACACGAGGTGGCGGTGCTCGACAACCTGTCCACCGGATCCATCGACAACATCAGTCATCTCAAACAGACACCCGGATTCTCGTACGCGATCGACTCGGTGACCAACGAATCACTGCTGGCCGAGATGATCGATCGCAGCGATGTCGTCTTTCATCTCGCCGCAGCGGTCGGCGTGAAGTTGATCGTCGAGCAACCAGTGCACACGATCGAAACCAACGTGCACGGCACCGAGGTTGTGTTGAAGCACGCGAACAAGAAGAAGAAGCTGGTCTTCATCGCGTCCACGTCCGAGGTCTACGGCAAGAGCACCGACGTGCCATTCCGCGAGGGTGCCGAGCTCGTGCTCGGCGCGACCGTGAAGCATCGCTGGGCGTATGCGTGCAGCAAGCTCATTGACGAGTTCCTGGCGCTGGCCTACTGGAAAGAGCGCAAGCTGCCGGTGATCATCGTGCGGCTGTTCAACACCGTCGGCCCGCGACAGACCGGTCAATACGGCATGGTGCTGCCGACGTTCGTCCGGCAGGCGCTCGCCGGCCAGCCGATCACGGTCTTCGGCGACGGCAAGCAGACACGCAGCTTCACCTACGTCGGCGACGTCGTCGACGCGTTGATGAAGCTGACGACCGAGCCGCGTGCGGTCGGCGGTGTCTTCAACGTGGGCAATACCGACGAGGTCTCGATCCGCGAACTGGCTGAGCGGGTGAAGACACTCAGCGGCAGCCAATCGACGATTCAATACGTCCCTTACGACGAGGCCTATGAAGCGGGTTTCGAGGACATGCCGCGTCGCGTGCCGGATATTTCGAAAATCCGGGATTTGGTGGGGTATCAGCCGCAGCTCGAGCTCAACGACATCATCAAGACGGTGATCGAGCACATCCGTCAGAAGTAGCTGGTAGACAGTAGCTGGTCGCTTGCGAGCGCTACCAGCTACAAGCTACCTCCTACTCGCAGCCGTTATACTGGTGAACCACCGCGAAAGGCTCATATGAAGACGTTCCACGCGCTCGCCGTCGTCGCGCTGCTCGCTGCCGGGGCTACATCCGCTGCGGCCCAGGGGGTCACCCTCGAATTTCAGGACGGCGGCAAGATTCGCCTGACCGCGCAGAATGTGTCGGTGAGTCAGATCCTGGCCGAATGGGCCCGTCGCGGCCGCACCACCATCGTCAACGGAGAGCGAGTAGCGGGCGCGCCGGTCACGCTCGAATTGCAGAACGTGACGGAACAGGAAGCGCTCGATATCGTGCTGCGAAACGTGAGCGGATATCTCGTGGCCGCGCGTGACACGCCGGTGAGCGGTGCCTCGACGTACGATCGCATCTACATTCTCCCGACCAGCTCCCGGCCTACGACCGCGGCATC
>DATCXH010000567.1:0-14120 GCA_036565925.1 Vicinamibacterales bacterium | reverse complement strand
ATACCGTGACGCGATTTCGGATACACCATCATCTCGAACGGTTTTCCGGCCTTCTGCAGCTCGTACGCGAACTGCATCGAGTTCTGCATGTGCACGTTGTCGTCCATCGTCCCGTGGAGGAGCAGCATGCGACCCTGAAGTTTGTCGGCGGCAAAGCGCGGCGCAGTACGACGATAGCCGTCCGGGTTGTTCTTCGGCAGCTTCATCAATCGTTCCGTATAGACGGTGTCATAGTCGCGCCAATCGGTAACCGGTGCGCCGACGATGCCAGCCGACCAACTGGTGCTGTGTGTCATCGCGTACGCGGTCATGAACCCACCGTAGCTCCAGCCACTCAGAACCATTCGCGTCGAGTCGACATACGGCAATTTCTTCAGCCATGCGACGCCGTCTTCGAGATCCTGTAGCTCGAGCTCGCCGAGCCGTCCGTACACCGTCCACTGCGACTCGACGCCTTTTCCGCTGGCACTTCGGTTGTCGAGCACCCACACGAGGACGCCGTGCTGGGCCAACATCTGCTGAAACATGTACTCGCGGCCGCCCCACTGGTTCTTCACCTGAGAGGCGCCAGGTCCCGAATAGGTGAACTGGTACACGGGGTACCGCCGACTCGGATTGAAATCGACGGGTTTGATCAGCATGCCCTCCATCACGAACCCGTCGCGTGTCTTCACCTGCACGAATTCGGGCGTGGACAATTGATAGTCACGCAGCGCTGGAACCGGATTGAGGTCGATGGCACGGACGTCCGCGCCCGTGTTGCGATAGAGGCGCACCTGCGGCGGCGTTGTGACGTTGCTCCACACGTCGGCGAACAAGGTGAAGTTCGGATTGAAGATGGCGCGATGTGTGCCGTCGATCTGTGAGAGCCGGGTCAGGCCGGTGCCATCAAGGTTGATGCGGTAGATGTCGGTCCCGATTGGGCTGTGTTCGGTTCCGGCGAAATACAGAACGCCCGTGTCCTGGTTGACGCCGTAGAGCGTGCGCACGTCCCAGCGCCCACTCGTCACCGGACGTATCACCGTTCCATCGGCAGCGATGCGATACAGGTGCTTGAACCCGGTTCGCTCGCTGAACCACAGGAACGAGCCGTCTTTCAACCAGAGCGGATCGCCGTTGTTGTTCACCCAGGCTTTCGTCGTTTCGCGAAGCAGCTTCCGGGATCGGCCGTCCGCATCGGCGAGATTCAAATCGAGCCAGGTCTGTTCGCGATCCTGGATCTGATACACGACGCGCTGCGAATCGGGACTCCAATCCACGGCCACGATCAGGTAATCGGACGTCGCAGACAGGGACACGTCTGTCCACACCGGAGCGCCACCCGTCACGCTCGAGATTCCCAGCTTGACCAGCGGATTCGGATCGCCAGCCTTCGGATAGTCGGTGACCTCGAGTGACGGCCGGTATGGAATGTGGTCCACCACGGTGTACTCCGGTACCGGCCGCTCGTCGAGCTGAAGAAATGCGACGCGAGCCGAGTCGGGACTCCACCAGTAGCCACGGAACTGATCGCGGCCGTAGATCTCCTCTTGATACAACCAGTCGAGCTTGCCATTGAAGATTTCGCGTCCTCCGTCCGTTGTCAGCGCCCGCTCGCGTTGGGTCGCGACATCGACGACATACAGGTTGTTGCCCCGCACGAACGCGACGAATTTTCCATCCGGGCTGAACGTGGCGACGTCCTCGGAGCCGATGGCCGATGTGAGACGTGAAGCTCTGGTGGCCGCGATGTCGTAGAAGTAGAGGTCGTCTGCAATCGTGACCAGAATGGCGGTTCGCGTGGCGTTGAAAATCAGATCGTTGGAACGAGCGATGAGGCCGGCCTCGGCACGCGTCACTCCAGGCAGCGAGGCGAGCGCAGTCTCCATGCGCGCAGGGTCGAACAATGGGGACGTTCGGCCCGACACGGCATCAACCTTCAGCCATTCGAATCCGCTCCCCGATTGGCGTGGAACAACGTATGTCGCTGGGTCGAGCCAGGAGATGTCGTCCTCGGCAAACCCGCTGAACGCAATGCGCTGTTCGGGCTGGTAGATGGCGTCTACCGTCAACACGCCTTTTGATTGGGACGACAGCGATACGGTTGCCCCCACGACTACCAGGCAGATCGCCGCGCGTTTCAACAGATTCCCCATAACCTTCAGATTAGCACCCGTAGCTGGGCCGGATACTCCCAAGCCTGATATCGTCGTCGCGTGGCTGACCTAACGTTTCTTGGCGCTGCCCGCACTGTGACCGGGTCGAAGTATCTGCTCGAACACGGCGGGAAGCGGGTGCTCGTGGATTGCGGACTGTTCCAGGGACTCAAAGAACTCCGACTCCGCAATTGGGAGCAATTCCCGATTTCTCCTCGAGAGATCGATGCCGTGGTGCTGACGCACGCGCACCTCGACCACGTGGGATATCTGCCGCGGCTGCGCGCGGACGGGTATCGCGGCCGGGTTTTTTGCACGGCTGGAACAAAGGAGTTGTGCAGCCTGGTGCTCCCGGACTCCGGCCGCATTCAGGAAGAGGACGCACGCCAAGCGAACCGACACGGGTACTCGAAGCATCATCCGGCGCTTCCGCTCTACACAGAGAGCGATGCACTCGCGGCACTCACACACCTGCAGCCGATCGGCTATCAGCGCGCCATCGAAATCCTTCCGGGAATTTCGATTGAGTATTTTTCGGCAGGACATTTGCTGGGCTCGGCATTTGTTGTGGCGCGGCTTCAGTCTGGTCCGACAATTCTGTTCGGCGGCGACCTTGGCCGTTATGCGCGTCCCGTTCTTCCGGACCCATCGAATGCTGTGCAAGCTGACGTCGTTCTGGTGGAATCCACCTACGGCGACCGCGATCATGTGGCGGACGATAACGGCGAGGAATTGGCACAGGTTGTTCGAAGCACTATCGAGCGCGGCGGCAAGCTGATCATTCCGGCGTTTGCGATCGGCCGCGTTGAGGAGTTGCTCTATTGGATGCGACGTCTCGAGCAGGAGCGGCGCATTCCCGTCGTGCCGGTGTACGTCGATAGCCCGATGGCCAACGAAGCGTTGAAGTTCTATTCGGCGCGCACCACCGAGCTTGACGAGGACATGCGCCCGACCGAAAAGAATGTCTCGAACTTTGCGACCACGCGATTTCAAACCGTGTCGTCGCCACAGCAATCGAAGGAATTGACGGCCAGCCGTAAGCCGTCGATTGTGATTTCATCGAGCGGCATGGCGACCGGCGGCCGTGTGCTGCATCACATGGCCGCGACGCTGCCGGACCCGCGCAACACGCTCCTGTTCGTCGGCTACCAGGCGGCCGGTACACGCGGGCGTCACCTCGTGGATGGCGCGCGTGACATCCGGATTCACGGGCAATCGATTTCCGTGAACGCGCGGATTGCGAAGATCGATTCGATGTCGGCACACGCGGACCGCGGTGAAATTCTGCGATGGCTCGGCACGTTTCCAGCGAAGCCGGGTCGTGTGTGCCTCGTTCACGGCGAGCCCGAACCGATGGACGCCCTCAAGACCTTGATACAGCAACGTCTCGGCTGGACGACTGAGACCCCGCAACACCTTCAGCGGCTTTCGCTCTAATTCCATGAACGACACGCGTCGGTATCTTCTCGAAAGTGTGGACGAGGCTGCGATTGTGCAGTTGTACGCGGACGGCTTCAGCGCCCTGGATCTCCGCGACAAGATTCTCGTCTGGCATCTCTATCTCGCTGCGATCGCGGGTCGGGACATCTATTACGACCAGCGTTACGCGCATAACCTCGAGATGCGTGCGCTGCTCGAAGCGATCCTGACGCACGCAGCCTCCGTCGATTCGCGCGTGCTCGACGAGATCCGGCGGTACATGAAGTTGTTCTGGATTAACACCGGCCCGTATAACAACCTGACGGCGAGGAAGTTCGTCCTGCACCTCACGCGCGACGAGTTGCTCGACGCGTTGACGGCCGCGCGGCGCGCCGGTGCGGAGATTGCCGTTCGTCCTGGCGAGTCACTGGCAGGCCTGGTCGATCGGATGGCGCCCTTCTTCTTCGATGTCGCCTTCGATCCGATTCTGACGAACAAGACTCCGGGAGAAGGTCGCGACATCCTCGAGGCAAGCTCGAACAATCTTTACGCGGGTGTCACGATGCGCTCGCTGGAGACGTTCGAAGAGCGCTATGCCTTGAACTCGCGCCTCATTGCCCAGAATGGCCGTCTCGTCGAGGATGTCTACCGCGTTGGCGGCCGTTACGACCGCGAGATCCGCCGCATCGTCGGACATCTCACCGATGCCGTGCCGTACGCCCCGCCGGCCATGGCGGAGGCGTTGACCGCATTGATTCGCTTCTACGAAACGGGCGAGGAGACCGATCGCATCGCGTACGACGTCGCCTGGGTACGCGATCAAGAGTCGGCGGTTGACACGATCAACGGGTTCATCGAGGTGTATCTCGATCCGCGCGGCGTGAAGGGTGCGTGGGAAGGGATCGTCTGCTACGTCAACCCGGAGAAGACGCGCCGCATTCGAGCGCTGGCGGCGCACGCGCAATGGTTCGAGGACCACATGCCCTGGGATCCCCGGTTCCGCAAGGCCGAGGTCACCGGTGTCACCGCGCGCGCGATCGAAGTCGTGATCGAGATTGGCGACTCGGGTCCCATCACACCGATCGGCATCAACCTTCCAAACGATCAGGCGATTCGCGAACAGTACGGCAGCAAGTCAGTGTCGCTGGCCAACGTCACCGACGCCTACGAACGCTCCACACCTGAAGGCATGCGGGTCGAATTTTCCTGGGATGATGGCGAAGCGGCCCGTGCGAAACGCTGGGGTGCGATCGCACAGGAGCTGACGACCGACATGCACGAAGTGATCGGGCACGGCTCGGGCCGCATGGCTGAGGAGGTGACGGTGCCGCCGCATCGATTGCTGGCCGAGCAGTATTCGGCCATCGAAGAGGCGCGCGCTGATCTGGTCGCGTTGTATTTCCTTCCGGACCCCGAGATCGTCGAACTCGGCCTCGTCTCAGCCGAGGACCATCAGGAGATCGTCCGGGCCGAGTACGAGTACTACACGCGTACCGCGCTCGTGCAGCTCCGCCGCGTGCGGGTTGGCACGCAGCTCGAAGAGGACCATATGCGCAACCGCCAGATGGTCGTCCAGTGGCTGCGCGCCCACACCAATGCGATCGATGTGCGGCACCGCGACGGCAAGACGTATTTCGTCATGACGGATGCTGTGGCATTTCGTGAAGGCGTCGGTCGATTGCTGGCTGAAGTTCAGCGGATCAAGAGCGAAGGTGACTATGCGGCGGCTCGCCGCCTGTTCGAGGAGTACGGTGTCCATTTCGACGCCGCGCTCCGCGACGAAGTGGTCGCGCGCGTCGATCGACTCAAGCTTCCGTCGTATACCGGGTTCGTCATGCCGCGACTCGAAGCGATACGCGACGACGGTGGTGCCATCGTGGACGTGGTGATTTCGTATCCGTGCGATCTCGAGACGCAGATGCTCGAGTATTCGGCATTGTCGCGGGTGGACAGCGATGTTTTCGAACCGCCTGCCCGGGCACGCTGACGTCAACGCGTTGAGCCGGGCGGTTGCCCGCCTCAAGTCCGCCGGCACGTCAATCGTCGATCTGACGGAGTCGAACCCGACCCACGTCGGGTTACCGTACGAGCTCGATCTGCTGAGCGCAGCGGCGTCGGAGCGGGCGCTCTGTTATGACCCGCAGCCGTTCGGGCTTCGGACAGCGCGCGAGGCGATATCCGCCGACTACGCGCGTCGCGGAGTGGCCGTCGATCCTGAGTGCATCGTGTTGTCAGCGAGCACGAGCGAGGCCTATAGCTGGTTGTTCAAGCTGCTCTGCAATCCCGGCGAGTCCGTCTTGATCCCGCAACCCAGTTATCCCCTCTTCGAGCACCTGACGCGTCTCGAATCGGTCCGAGCAGTCCCGTATCAGCTCGAGTATCACGGTCGATGGGAAATCGACTTCGAGGAGATCGCGGCCGCGACAGACGACGTGCGAGCCGTGCTGCTGGTGTCTCCGAATAACCCCACGGGCTCGTATGTCACGCCTCGTGAGGCCGACATACTCGCCGGAATCTGCCGCGAGCGAGGCTGGGCGCTTGTCTCCGACGAGGTCTTTGCGGAGTACGCCCTCGATCAAGAAACTCCGGTGACCGAGATTGCCCGCCGCGCCAGCGTGTTGTCTTTCACGCTCGGCGGCGCATCCAAATCGCTCGGGCTGCCGCAGATGAAGTTGGCGTGGACGATTGTTGACGGCCCGGTAAAACAGCGAATCGACGCGCTGTCGCGGCTCGAGCTCATCGCCGACACATTCCTCCCGGTGAACACACCGGTACAAGTGGCCGCACCGGATCTGTTCCGTCGTGCCGCGCCCATTCGGCAAGCGATTCACCAGCGAGTGTCCAGAAACTTGAGTGCGGCTCGTGATGTGGCACGTGCGTATCCGGCGTGTGAGGTGTTGCGTGTTGAAGGCGGCTGGACGGCGGTCGTCCGCGTGCCGGCAACTCGCAGCGAAGAGGCGCTCACGCTCGGTCTCGTCCAGGACGAGCACGTCCTCGTGCATCCCGGCTTCTTCTTTGACTTTTCTCACGAGGCCTTTGTCATCGTGAGCCTGCTGCCGCAAGAGGACGTCTTCGTCGAAGCGTTCGCGCGCGTGCTTCGGTACGCGAGCGCATGAGAACCTCGTCCGCCCGTCGTGCGGGGCTGCTCGTTCCGCTGTTCTCGATTCCGTCCACACGGAGCTGGGGAATCGGCGAGATCGGCGATCTCGAGCCGATGTGCGGTTGGCTTGCGAGGGCTGGCCAGCGTGTGCTGCTCATGCTTCCGATCAATGAGATGCCGGTCGGCGAATCGTCGCCCTACTCGGCGCTGAGCGCGATGGCCATCGATCCGCAGTTCATCACGCTCGCGGCCGTGGAGGACTTTGCCGCAATTGGCGGTGAAGATGCACTCGATCCTGAATGGCGCGCGCGCCTCGCGGCTGTACGCGCCGCGTCAGCGGTGGACTATGAGTCGGTTCGAGCGCTCAAGTCGATGGCGCTCCATCTCGCGTTCGCACAGTTTCAGGATTACGAGTGGGAGCGCGACACTGCACGGGCGGCGCGGTTCCGGGCGTACACCGACGAGCAGGCGTGGTGGCTCGACGATTACGCACTGTTTCGCGCCCTCCATGCGCACCATGGCGAGCGCGCGTGGACCGACTGGCCGCAGCCGGTTCGCGATCGGACACCCGAGGCGCTCACCAACGCGAGAATCGAGCTCGACGAACAGGTGCGCTACCGCAAGTACGTGCAATGGATTGCCGGAGAACAGTGGACCGCAGCACGCAGCCGCATGAGCGGCGTGTCCCTGTTTGGTGACCTCCCGTTTGCGGTCAGCGGTGACAGCGCGGATGTGTGGGCCAGACAGGACGAATTCAATCCGGCGTTGTCTGTTGGTGTCCCGCCGGATGCGTTCAGCGCCACTGGTCAGGACTGGGGTCTTCCGGCCTACAGATGGGATGTGCTTGCCGACCGCGATTTCGATTGGCTGGTGCAGCGAGCGCGTCGCAACGCCGACCTATTCGATGGTTATCGGGTCGATCACCTCGTCGGCTTCTATCGAATGTTTGTGCGCCCGCTCGGTGGCGGCAACGGCGTGTTCATGCCTGCTGCGCAGGCGGAGCAGACCGCCCTGGGCGAGCGCATTTTGCGCATCTTCGGCGATGCTGGAGCCGAGATCATTGCCGAGGACCTCGGCATCATCCCCGATTTCGTCCGCGAGTCGTTGACACGGCTCGGCATCCCCGGCTACCGCGTGTTTCGCTGGGAACGCCACTGGCATCAGCCCGGCCAGCCGTACCGGGACCCGGCGGAGTATCCGCCGACGTCGGTTGCCACCTCGGGTACCCACGATACCGAGCCGCTCGTGATCTGGTGGGAGCGCGCCGAGATAGAGGAACGTCGCGCAGCGATGGAGATTCCGTCGATTCGACACCTGATGACCGCCGACGATCGCATGCGCGCGATCAGCGAGCCGTCATTGACGCCCTCCGTACGGAACGCGCTGCTCGAGGCGCTGTGCGCGTCGAGGTCAAACCTATTGATTCTGCCAATTCAGGATGTGTTCGGCTGGCGCGCCCGCATCAATCAACCGGCGACCGTGGGTGATCAGAACTGGACCTGGAAGCTGCCGTGGCCGAGCGATCGTTTGCTCACGGAGCCAGAGGCGCTTGGCGTTGCCCAGCAGTGGCGTGACTGTGCCGAACGGCACGGCCGTTAACCGCCTTGTTTACCGCTGATCTTTGCCCAGGTGTCCTTCAGTGTGACTGTGCGGTTGAACACCGGCTTCCCTGGTGTCGAGTCGGGATCGACGCAGAAGTAGCCTTGTCGTTCGAATTGAAATCGCGCGCCGTGAACGGCTGTCGCCAAGTCAGGTTCGACTTTGACCTGCCGCAGAATCTCGAGCGAGTTGGGGTTCAAATCGGACAGCGGATCGCGTCCGCCTTCTCCCGGATCGGCAGACTGAAACAGTCGGTCGTACAGCCGCACCTCCGCGTCGATGGCATGTGCGGCTGACACCCAATGAATGGTGCCCTTCACTCGACGCGCGGCCGTTGCGCCGCGGAGTGACTCCGTGTCGATGGTTGCACGCAGTTCGGTGATCTCGCCCGCGGCATTCTTCACCACCGACTCGCACTTGAGGATGTAGGCGTAACGCAGCCGCACTTCAGTGCCCGGCGAGAGACGGAAGAACTTCTTCGGCGGTGCCTCCATGAAGTCGTCGCGCTCGATGTAGATCTCTCGCGAAAAGGGCACCGGTCGTGTGCCTGCGTCGGGGTCTTCAGGGTTGTTCACGGCGTCAACGTGTTCAACCTGTGTTTCCGGATAGTTCTCGATGACGACCTTGAGCGGGCGCAGCACTGCCAACGCGCGATGCGCGCGGCGATTCAAGTCCTCGCGCACGGTGTGCTCGAGTAGTGCCACGTCGATCACGTTCTCTTTCTTCGCCACACCGATGCGCGAACAGAAATCCCGGACGGCTTCAGGCGTATAGCCGCGTCGACGAATGCCGGCAATGGTCGGCATGCGTGGATCGTCCCACCCGGAGACCAGCTTCTGTTCGACGAGGGCGAGCAGCTTGCGCTTGCTCATCACGGTGTAATTCAGATTCAGCCGGGCGAACTCGATCTGACGAGGTCGCGCTCTGAAGGCGGTGTCCTTGCTGATGTTGTCGACAACCCAGTCGTACAACGGCCGGTGATCTTCGAACTCCAGCGTGCAGAGGGAGTGCGTGATGCCTTCAATCGCGTCGGAGATCGGGTGCGCGTAGTCGTACGTCGGATAGATGCGCCAGGTATCACCGGTCCGATGATGCGTTGCATGCCTGATGCGATACAGCGTCGGATCCCGCATGTTGATGTTCGGTGATGCCATGTCGATCAGCGCGCGCAGTACGTGCGCGCCGTCGGGAAACTCGCCGGCACGCATGCGGCGAAACAAATCGAGGCTCTCCGCTGCTGGCCTGGTGCGATACGGACTGTTGCGGCCGGACTCGGTCAACGTTCCGCGATACTCACGAATCTCGTCTGCCGTGAGACTGTCCACGTAGGCGCGACCGTTTCGGATCAACTGTTCGGCAAATGCATACATCTGCTCGAAGTAATCCGACGCGTAGTACAGCCGATCCTTCCAGTCGAAGCCGAGCCAGCGGACATCCTGCTGAATGGAATCGACGTACTCCGTGTCTTCTTTCGTCGGGTTGGTATCGTCGAAACGCAGGTTGCAGATGCCGGCGAAATCGTCAGCGACGCCGAAGTTCAGGCAGATCGATTTGGCGTGGCCGATGTGCAGATATCCGTTCGGTTCCGGAGGAAACCGCGTGTGTGCGCGGCCGTGCCGGCCGGCCTTCAGATCGTCGGCGACGATCTCACGGATGAAATCGAGTGGCTTTGCCGACTCGAGCGTGGGCAGACTATCGGACATCGAGGAATCATCGATTGTACCTTACGGCACCTTCTCGACCTCGGCTCCCTCCGCGTCGGCCAACGCCTCGTCTGGCAGTCCCATCAAACCGACTTGCTTCAGCACTCGGGGCACACGCTCAATCGGATCTGCAGGTCGCAGTTCGTCAGCCGTCGTGACCTCGAGCTCACGCAGGCGACGGGCGCTGACGAGAATGCGGGACTCGAACGAGCCGGCGGCTTCGTTGTAGGCCTGCACGGCACCGTCGAGGCGCTTGCGGATTTCATCGAAACGATCCGCGAATGTCGCCAGTCGTTCGTAGAACTCCTTCCCGAGACGGGCGACTTCTCGATAGTTCTCGGTCAACGCCTCCTGTCGCCACGAATGCGCGACCGTGGTGAGCAGCGCGATCAGCGTCAACGGGCTGGCGAGCAGCACGCGTTGCTGTAATCCGTGCTCGATCAGCGTCAGGTCGTGTTGCAGGGCAGCGCTGAACAGCGACTCGCCGGGAAGAAACATCACCACCATCTCCGGTGAGTTCCCGAGCTGATCCCAGTACGCCTTCGCGGCGAGGCGGTCCATATGATCGCGAACCTGCCGCGCATGACCCTGCAGCCGCGCGGCGCGCGCACCCTCGTCAGTGGCGGATTGCGCTTCGAGGAACTGCTCCAGCGGCACCTTCGCGTCCACCACGATCTGCTTGCCGCCTGGCAGGTGAACGATCAGATCAGGGCGGAATCGTCCGTTCTCGGTGAACAGACCCGGCTGCTCGTCGAAGTCGCAGCGCTGCAGCATGCCGGCCATTTCTACGACGCGCCGGAGCTGTAGTTCACCCCAGCGGCCGCGGACTGCCGGCGTTCGCAGCGCATTGGCCAGCGTTGTCGCTGAGGATCCGAGCGCGACGATCTGCTCGGAGAGGCGTGCGTATGATTCGATGCGCTCGCGCTCGACATCGCCGAGCCGCTGGTCCACTCGTTTGAGCGTGTCGGCAATCGGTTGTCGATATGCCTCGAACGAGGTCTTGGCCAGGTCGAAAAAGGATTTGCGATTGTCGTTGAGTGCCTGCGACGCGAGCGACTGAAAGGTCTCGCGGATCCGCTGGTCGGCCTTGTCGAGCAGCGCCTGCTGCGAGGCGGCAAGCTCAGCGGCCGCGGCGGCGCGCGCCTCCGCCAACTGCCGCGCGGTTGCGCTGCGCATCACGATCATGACGATGCCGGCTGCCACGGCGGCAGCGAGGATCGGGATAACGATTTCCATGGATAGACCCATTGTGATCGACTTACGAAATCAGTCAAATCGGTATCCGATTCGTGATCGATGCGCCGCCAGATTCGCGCAGTCTGCACCACCAGCGCGCAATCCTTCATCGTTTCCCTGGCTGTGCCGTCGGCGCGACCGTTGCACGTGCAGTAAAGATGGCTCGGGAAACCGATCAAACTCCGTCGGTCACAGAGGACGGGTTCGGTGCCCGTTCGGTGATTGTTGATTCGCAGCACGGACGCATCGAGCGACTCGATCTCACCCCTGCGCTCGCCGCCCCTGCCTCAGAACAGGCCATCCGCGCCCGCGCCGCGTATCACAACAGCCTCGAGGACAATCCGCTCGGGCGTGTTGTACGAATCTCACGGAAGGGCGAGACGCTCTCGGTGTTCAGCACGTCGCCTGATGGTGTGCCGCTCTCAGAGCTGTTGGCCGCTCTCGAATTCAAGACGATTTCACTTTCGGGGGAAGAGCTCATCGAGCTCGCGGCGTCGATTGTGACGGCGCTCGCAGCGATGCACGAGCGCATGCCGACCATCGCTCACGGTGCGGTCACGCCCTCGCACATCGTGTTGCAGCGTGACGGTTCGACGGTGCTGACCGGTGCGGTGTTTGGCGATGCGTTGCAGGCGCTTCAGCGGAGCCGCGAACACCTGTGGCGTGATTTCGGCATCGCACTGCCGGCATCGGCCACCACACCGCGCTTCGATCAACGCGGTGATGTGAGTCAACTCGGTGCAGTGGTCCTGGCCATCACACAAGGGCGCAGTCTGCGGTCAGACGAGTACCCGAAGAACACGCAAGAGATGGCGATGTCGGTCAGCGTGACCGGCAATCCGATCACCGACTCGAAGGTGCGTACATGGCTGCAGGATGCCCTCCAGTTGCACGGACGTGTGTCCTTCGCGTCGGGTGTTGATGCGGCGCGTGCGTTCCATGATGCGCTGCCAGCGCCTGCTGAACGGATGCTCGAAGCACTCACCCTGCAGGCGGCGATTCGTCAGTTGTGCGGCGACTCCGACAGCTCGGCCGTCATCGAAGACATCCTTCCGCACCAGCGCGCGAGTTGATACCATGCGGCGCGTTGCGGCGCGTGCGCCGCATGAACGAGCCATGGTCCGTGTGACACTCATCGCCTTCTCGCTCCTCGTCCTCGCCGGCTGCGCGGCTGAGGAGGATGCACCGCCGCCGCCGCGCGTGACCGGCGCCGATGTTTACCTGAGACCGGACACCACCGCCATACGAGGCGTTGTCCCGAACCGCACCACCATGGGCTCGATGCTGCGCGCGCACGGATTGGATGGCTCTGCCGTCGACGAAGTCGTCGCCGCGGCGCGTGCGGTGTTCGATCCGCGAAGATTGCGATCGCTTCAGCCGTTTCTGCTCGAACGCACGCTCGATGGAGCATTGCGACTGTTCGAGTACGAAATCGACAACGACTCGTTCCTGCGGATCACGAAGACGCCGGGCGTCACAAGCGGCGTGCGCGCGGAAGTACTGCCCATTCCGAAAACACTCGAGACCGCGACCGCGTCCGGCGAGATCGGGGAGACAACACCGTCGCTGTTCCAGTCGATTGAAACCGCCGGTGAAGGCGTCGATCTTGCCATCGCCATGGCCGAGGTCTTCGCGGGCGAGATCGACTTCAACACCGATCTGCAGCCAGGGGATCGCTACACGGTCACGTTCGAGCGCTTCCGTCGTGAGGGTCGGCCCGATTCCTACGGCGCCATCACTGCCGCGCGCTTCGAGAATGACGGCCGTGTGGTTCACGCATTTCGATTCACAACGCCAGGCAGCAAGCCCGACTACTACGACGAGAACGGCCGTTCGCTCAAGAGATTCTTCCTGCGGTCACCGCTCAAGTTCGTGCCGCAGGTGACGTCAGGCTTCTCGTCGCGACGCATGCATCCTGTGCTGCACACAGCGAGGGCACATCGCGGTGTTGATTACGCGGCGCCGCCGGGCGCCCCGGTTGTCTCGATCGCCGCCGGCCGCGTCGTATCCGCCTCGTTCGATAACGCGAACGGACGGATGGTGCGGGTGCGTCACTCATCGGGATATGAGTCGTACTACCTGCACCTGTCGGCATTCGCGCCCGGCATCAAAGCCGGCGCGTCGATCAGCCAGGGCGAGACCATTGGTCGCGTCGGCGCCACCGGCCTCGCGACGGGACCGCATCTGCACTACGGTCTGAAGAAGAACGGTCTATTCGTGAATCCACTGCAGGAGCATCGCAATCTTCCACCCGGCGATCCCGTTCCTGCGTCCGCGATGGCGCGCTTTACCGCGGAGCGTGACCGCGCGCTCGCGGCCCTCGGCCCCGCGCAGACGACACCCGTCGCTACCCGTTAGAATGCCGTTATGGCGGCTCTCGCGCCTTTTCGCGCGCTTCGTCCGGCTCCGTCCGCCGCGGCGCGCGTCGCGGCCGTACCCTACGACGTCGTCAACGCCGACGAAGCCCGGGCGCTGGCGGACGGAAATCCTCTGAGCTTTCTCCATGTGTCTCGGGCCGAAATCGATTGCCCGCGCGACACCGATCCTCACAGTGACGCGGTGTACGGAAAAGCGGTCGAGAACTTCGACCGTTTGAAGCAGGAGGCACCACTCGTCGTCGAGGAAACGCCCAGCATCTACGTCTATCGGTTGCACATGGGCGATGTGACGCAGACCGGCATCGCGGCCTGCTACTCGCTCGACGAGTACGACCAGGACGTCATCAAGAAGCACGAACGCACGCGGCCGGACAAAGAAGACGACCGCACCAGACATCTGCTTGCGCTGCGGGTGCAGACCGGGCCCGTCTTTTTGATCCATCGCAGCGAGCCGGCGATCGATCGTGTGGTCGATCAGGTTGTTTCGCAAACGCCCCTCTACGATTTCGTCGCACCGGATGAGGTGCGACACACCGTGTGGCGAGTGGAT
>DATCXH010001206.1:0-9027 GCA_036565925.1 Vicinamibacterales bacterium | reverse complement strand
GCGTTCCTGACGAGCTACGTCATCTATCACTTGCACGCAGGTTCGCGTCCGTTCCCCGGAACCGGCGCTATACGTGGCATATACTTCGCAATCCTGATCACCCACGTCGTGCTCGCGGCAGTGATTCTGCCGCTCGTCCTCATGACGGCCACACGCGGCCTAAGGGCGCAGTTCGACCGACATGTCAGGATTGCTCGATGGACGCTGCCCCTCTGGCTGTACGTCTCCGTCACCGGCGTGATCGTCTATTTGATGCTCTATCAGCTGTACTGATAGTCATCGTCTTCGTCTCGTCTCTCGCGATACCTGTCGTTCACGCGCAAGCGTCTACCATCAGCACAACTGAACCGACGGCAGTACTTTCCGGTATTCCGCTGGCCACGCCGGTCACGATCCATCCGCGTTTGATCTCGGCATATGCGGCGTTACTCGCCGCAGCGATGCTGAGCTTGCTCTATCTCTATCGCGGGCGCTCGTTCGTCGTTTATTGGATCGGAAGCTGGTTGCTCGTTGCTGGCGGGTTGGGGATCCTGGCGCGCTCGTACTCCGATCCGACACTGAGCAACGTGCTGACGGGACTCGCGTTGCTCTTCAGCGTGTCGGCCGCCGGGTTGATGCGCTTATCCGTCGAATCGTTTCCGCAGCACTCGGTCCACTGGGATGGCCGCCGGATCACAGTGATGTCAGCGGCAGCCCTGTGGTTCCTCGTTGCGCCTTTCGTGGTTCCGCTCTCGAAGGTTGTCTTCACTGGCACGGTTGCGACAGCGGGACTGCTCGCATGGTCTGGCGTCGGTTATTTGCAGCTCGCCCGGCAAATACGCTCGGCGGGCGCGCTGGTCATGGGTGTGGGCCTGAGCCTGATCGCCAGCAGTCATCTCATCGCGAGCATGATGTCGCTCTTCATCGATCTCGGAACTGGGCAACGCCTGTCCGCCGTCACAGTAGTCACCACGCTATTTGTTGCACTCGGCATGCACATTCTCGTCTTTGAAGACATGACCGACGAGTTGCGCCTCGCCAATCGACGCCTTGCCGGTGCGAACGAAGAGGTGCGCCGACTGGCCATCACCGATCCGCTGACCGGATGTCACAACCGTCGGTTCTTCGATGAAGTGGAGCGACGCGAGCTCGAGCGTCATCGCCGATACGGGACGCCGATGTCTGTGGTGTTCATCGATTTAAACCACTTCAAGCGCCTGAACGACACGCTGGGTCACGACCGCGGCGACGCTGTGCTGTGGATAATCGGCAACCTGCTCAAAGGTCAGGTTCGGCAGTCCGACTTCGCCATCCGCTGGGGAGGCGACGAGTTTCTGCTGCTGCTCTCGTGCGGATTGGAGGAAGCCAAAACGAAGGCGGCCAACCTCAAGGCCGCATTCGAGCAGGAACGCATCGAAGCCGCACTGCCCGCGTATCTGGGTATCAGCGTGGGAGTGGCGCCTGTATCCCCCGAGGAGGGCTTCCGCGCCGCAATTCGCGAGGCCGACGCTCAGATGTACGGCGACAAAATCACGGAATCCGGGGTGCAAACCCGTCTGGGCTAAGATACTAGGCGCTTCGCGTGACGGGGACGCGATGGCCCCGTTTGAGGAGGAGATCCATGCGACGCGCCTCGATTGCCCTTGCCACCCTCGTCGTCATTTGCCTGACCGTTCCGGCACTCGCGCAAACGGCGAGAGCCTCCGGCACTGTGAAAGATACGTCCGGAAAGACGATGAAGGGCGCGACCGTCAGGGCGACGAACAAGGACGCGTATCCCTCTCAGATCACATCGACGACCGACGACAAAGGACGTTGGGCAATGATCGGTCTGCGGACCGGTACGTGGACATTCGTCGTCGAGGCACCGGGTTATTCGAAGCAGGAAGCGCAGTGGCCGGTTCGTGTCGCCGGCACCGCACCCATGCACTTCGTGCTCGCCCGCGACCTCGGACCCATCCCCGGGGCGCTGACCAAGAACATTCAAAACCAGCTCGCAGCCGCGAATGCGCTGCGTGACAAAGGTCAGCTCGATCAGGCGCTCGCCGCCTACGAGCAGATCCGCGATCAGAATCCGAAGCTCACTGCGATGAACCTGGTGGTCGGCAGCGTGTACCGCAAGAAGGCGTCGCTCGAGAGCGACCCGACAGCGCGCCGCGCACTGTTCGATCGCGCGATCGCGTCCTATACGACCGTGCTCGGCGACGAATCGTCTGCCGAACGCGCCAAAGCCGAGATCGAATCCACTCGCACGGAAGCCGCAAGCACTCGATAAACCATGCCGACGCACCCGCCGGTCAGGGCCATTCGCCGATGGCACGCCGCAATCATCATCACGCTCTTCTTTGCCGCGGTCGCCGGATCGGCGGCGGTGGGCTGGTGGTACGCGCGCGAATCCCCGGCGCATCAGGGTCCGATCCTGTTGATCTCGATCGGCGGCTTGCCGACGTCGGAGCTCGCCTCGTACGGCGCTGAGCGTACGGACACGCCCGCCATCGACGCGCTGGCAAAAGAGTCGATCGTCTTCGACCGCGCATACACACATTCGCCACAGACATTGCCGGCGCATGCGTCGCTACTGACCGGGCAGCTTCCACCCGAGCACGGGGTCCGTGACGAAGCCGGGTTCACGCTGCCGGCTGGCGCGCGCACGCTCGCTGAGCTGCTTCGCAACCGCGGCTTCACGACCGGCGCTGCGGTTTCTTCGTTCCTGCTGCGCCCGCAATCGGGGTTGTCACAGGGATTTTCGTTCTTCGACGCAGAGATCCCTGCGCCCAACGGCGACGAACTGCCGGCGGTTGAGCGCGAGGGTGCAATGACGATCGACGCGGCCGAGCGATGGATTCAGATGCGCAGCGGCCAACGCTTCTTCCTGTTCGTTCAGGTCGATGGCCGTGATGCAGACACCGCCGTGGCCAGGCTCTCGGCAGCGCTGAAGCAGCGTCGCCTCTACGACGGCTCGACGATTCTCGTCGTTGGCGACCACGGTGAAGCCGGTTCGGGCATGTCGCTCGATGACACCGCGTTGCACGTGCCATTGATCGTCAAACAGCCGAATGGCGAAGGCGCTGGACGCCGCGTCATCGCGCCGGTGCAGCACATCGATGTCGTTCCGACGATTCTCGATCTCGTACGGGCGCCGGAGCCCGGCGGTCTGCGCGGTCGATCGCTGCGGCCTGTCCTCGACGATGCGACTGCGGTCATTGAGAGCCAGCCGATCTACGCCGAGTCGCTGACCGCATACTTCCGGTTCGGCGGCACTCCGATGTACGCACTGATCGGCGATCACTATCGGTATGTCCGCGGTGTTCAAGAGGAACTGGTCGCCCTGGCTCCGCCCGTTGACGAGGCCGGCGGCGGCGCGTCCACAGAGGCCGGTCGTCTGCGATCTGCGCTGAACGAGATGCTGCTCGCGTCGACAGCAGCACATCCTGCACCCTTCTCCGCAAGTGACGAGGAGCGATACGCGCTACTCGGGTACCTCGACGTCTTTCCTGAAGCTCCGTCGCCCGATGGGACGCTCGATGTGACGGTCCAGAAATCGATCATCGACTCGTACCGTGCGGCGGCCACTCTCATCGGACAGAAGAAGTACTCGGCAGGCATTCGTGGGTTACAGACCATCGTCAAGGCGCAGCCACAGCTCGCCGCGGTCCACTATCAGTTAGGTGCGCTGCTGTTGCGCATGGGGCGGCTGGATGAGGCCACTCAGGCCTTCGGTATCGTTCGTGAGTTGCGTCCCGATGCCGCGGCCGGCGCGATGGCACTGGCCGACACGCTGATGCGCGCCGGCAAGACGATGCTCGCGCGGGAACAGGCGGACGTCGCGATTGCGCTGGCCGAACACGAGGACATGCGCGTGCTCGCGGCGGCGCACGAAATGGCCGCGCGTGTCGCGCTTGCGGACAAGGACTCGGAATCGGCGACACGGCACGCCGATGCCGCTCACGCCGCGGACGGGACATTGCCGATGCCGCAATTCGTGCGCGGACGACTGCTTTACGACGAGGGCAAATACGAAGAAGCCGCGGCGCAATTCACAGAGGCGGAAGCAACGTTGCGCGAACGTGGCAGCGCGATGGCCGAGTTGCACTTGTATTTTGGCGAGACGCTCGCCCGCCTCGATCGGTATCCGGAAGCGGAAACGCAATTCCGCGAGGAGCTGCACGCCTATCCGCGCAACCTGCAGGCCTACACGAGTCTCGCGATGCTGTACCGCGCCAGCAATCGCGATGCTGATGTCGAGGATGTGCTGAACGAACTGGTCGCCGCCACGCCGACGCCCGAGGGCTACGCCGTTGCCGCCAAGCTGTGGACCATTCTCGGTGAGCGTTCTCGAGCCGAAGCGCTCAGGTCCGATGCACGGGCGCGTTTTCGCGGCGACCCGTCGTTGGCTCAGCGTGAGCAGGATGCGCGGCGATAAACAACAGGCCGATTCCCGTCCAGATCAGATTCCTGACCTTCCGCACAACAGCAAGCGTCACGCCGGCCACCGGCTGCACCGCGATCAGCGGAGCCAGTCCACCTGACAGCGCCTCGTCGATGCCGACCCTGAACGGCACGAACTTGAAGGCCACGGTCACCACTCGATTCAGTGCTTCGAAGACGATCGCCTGCGCGAGCGTCGGGCTGCGATCCCCGAGCAGCCAACGCAGTGTGAGAAAGATTTCAAGTACCGCCAAGGCATGAAACGACAGATCGAGCAGGAAGACCTGCAGCAGACGTCCCGGCTGGTCGGTCGAGAACGCCAGCACTGACCGGCGAACGGTGGCCAACGTCTCGCGCCACGCTGGCCGCGCCCCGCTCTCTTCGCGCCACGTTCCTCGCATCAATCGGGCGGTGATCACCATGCCCACCACGCCCGCGAGCAGTGCGACGATGGCACCCTCACGCCATTCGATCGACAGCGGAATCGTCGCGAGCACGACGACGACACCGAGCGCCACCATTGCGACGATCGATGCCGCATAGAGCAGATTGTCGGTGGCGAGTGATGCGACGGACTCACGGGTGGCGAGGCGATGCCTGGTGAGAAACACTTTGGTGGGTTCACTCGCCACCATACCGAGCGGCGTCAGGTTGCCGATCGCGTCGCCGGCGACAAATGCAGTGAACGCCTGGCCGATAGAAAGACGACCGTGCGAGAGCCCACCTTCGTCAAGGCTGCGGCGGGCGGGCATGCATAGACGCCAGGCGCACGCGCGCAGGAAGAAGCGCGCGCCGGCGAGTCCGAGAATGGGCAGGAGACCCCAGCCAACCTGGCGGATGCCGTCGAGAATTTCGGTGACGCCAGCCCGACGGACAGCGTAGCCGAACAGCACCAGGCCACCCACCGCCGCCAGAACCGTGACGACATGGCGACTTCGGATGGCCATTGGGGATTGTGCGCGTCCGATCAGCTCGGACGACGGGCTTCGATCTGCTTGAACGTCTCCTCGATGAGGCGCTCGTTGTCTTCCTTCGTGACGTTGCGTTCGAGGACCTTCGAGGCGATCGCCACTGAGATATCCACGGCTTCGTTGCGGATTTGCTGCAATGCGCGCGCGGTTTCCATCTCAATCTGGCGCTCGGCGTTCTTGAGTACGCCGGCGGCTTCGGACTGCGCCTTCTGCTTCAGCTCATCGCGCAACCGGCTGGCATCCGTGCGTGTCTGCGAGACGATTTGCTCCGCCTGCACACGAGCCTCAGTAAGGATTTTTCGCGACTCGACATGCAGACGCTCGAGCTCCTGCTTCGCCTGCTGCGCATCGTCGAGCGATTGGCGAATCGTATCCTGACGCTGCTCGAGCGCAGCCAGCAGCGGCCGCCAGGCGAACTTCGCCAACAGCCACACCAGGATGAGAAACGTCGCGATGGTCCAAATGTAAAGCCCGGGATCGGGCTGGACCAACGGGTTATTCATGACGCGTCCCTTTCGGTGTCAGCGCTTATTTGAAGACGATCATGAGGCCGCAGACGACGGCCAACACGGCAACGCCTTCGAGCAGGAACAGCGGCAGCTGGACGGCACCGTTAATCTGAGAGCTCGCGCTCGGCTGACGACCGATCGCTTCGGCAGCGCCCGCTGCGAGCCGGCCGATGCCCAGTCCAGCGCCAATCACCGCGAGACCCACGCCGATGCCGGCGCCCATGTATGCGAACTGCAGTTCCATCGCTTCCTTCCCTCCATCGCTCAGTGGTGAGCGTGAATAGCCATCCCGATAAACACGGCCGACAACAGCATGAACACGTATGCCTGCACCAGAATCACGATCAACTCGAGCCCTGACAGCCCGACCCCGACCGGCACCGACAAAATCAGGCCAACGCCGAGTGCTGCCGCCTGGCCAAACAGCTCGAAGAAGATGAACACGAACGACAGGATCGCGAGAAACCCGACCAGGGCGCCAGTCATGTTGGCGGCAAGTCGAGCGGTCAACGCGAACGGCCGGACCAGCATGCCGAGAACTTCGAGAGGAATCAGCAGCGGATACAGCCAGACAGGCGCGTGCGGGACGAGATTCTTCCAGTGCTGCACAAAGCCATGCGCGCGCGTGCCGGCGATGATGGTCGCCAGGAAGGTGACAGTCGCCAGCCCTGCGGTCACGTTGAAGTTGCCAGTGGCGGTCCCGCCACCGTGGAGCATACGAGCGAAGAACGAATCCTCAGGCGCATGAATCAGCGTGTGGTTCAGCAGCGAGAGCACGTCGAAGATCGGAATGATGCCGATCAGATTCGCCCCCAGGATGAACAGGAAGAACGTGAGCAGAAGTGGAGCGTAGACGGGGACCCACTTTTTGCCGACGTTCGGCTCGATGACGTTGTCGCGCATGTACAGCACGATGAACTCGAGCGCGTTCATGAAGCCCGATGGAATCCGACGGTCCTGCCGCAGATAGCGACGCACGCTGACGGTGACCAGCAAGAAGACGATCGCGGCCACGATCCAGAGCATCAAGACGTGCTTGGTCACCGACAGGTCGATGCCAAAGACCTTTGGCAGATGAATCAGTGGATGATCCACCGAGCTGTTCGACACGTGCTCGATGATCACCTCACCAGGATTGAACTTCTCGGCGGCCTCCTGGGCGGCAGGCGATTCGATAATCTGCTCGGGCTGAAACATCGTTGGTGTCGTGTCCGGCTTTCGCCGACGTCGTTATGCGCGCTCGCGACCGGGCGAACGCATCGCGCCCATCACCAGGCGCCGCAAACTGAACGCCTCCATCGCGTGCAACGCGATGAACGCACTCGTAAAACTCACCACGAACGGCGCGGCACGCAGATCGAACACGCGCATCGCCACTGTGACGTAGACACTGAAGAACATCAGCTTCAGCGCAAACGCCGTAATCATCACCCGGGTCAAGCGCTCTGGCGCCACCGCGTTGGCGCTGACATACGCCATCCAACTCACGATGGCGGTCACCAGCGGGCCGGCGATGCCCCACGCCGCTTCCGGATTCGCACGGTCACCCAGTAAGGCCGTCACGAGGATCCAGGCTGCCCCGCTCGCAGCCACCATCCACGCGACCGGCTTCACCGACGAACCGCTTTCACTAGCTCGTAGAACCCGACGACCAGGCCGAGCATGAGGCCGCCAAACGCACCCCATGGCGCCGAACCGAACCAGCGATCTGCCGCGTACCCCAGCCCACCAAACACAACGATGGCGCCGACGAGGGAATAGCTGGCGGTCGCGGCTGGACCCGCCCGATTGACGTTGTCCTGAAACACCTTGGTGGACCGCGCCAACGAGAAGCGTGAATCCTTCTTGGCCATCTCGCTATCTGCCTGACGCGGACCGGCCGTTCGAGCGTGAACGCACGGGTACGTCCACACCAGTCCCGGACCGCCCACCAGTATAACCCCGGTTTGTGAAAAACTTCACCAGCATATAAACCGCACGTTCACGAGCACATAACCGGGCCCTCGTCCCGATCAGCTGGCTGTTCCCATTCAACCGATCAAGTCCAGTGTTATCAATAGCTTCAGTCAGCTCGGATCCTTGACGCTCGCTTCGACCGGGACCTATACTGCCGGGTACCCAGCGCCGCGCCACAAGACTCACCTTATGCGCACTTCGCCCCGCTCCATTCTGATCCTCGCGTTGGTGTGCACCACCGCCACGCTCACCGGGTTCGGAATCCGTACTAACGCCCAGAACAGAGAGACACGCGAGCGAGCGCTCTTCGTGAGCGCCGTGGACAAAGACGGCGAGCCGGTCATGGGCCTCGGCCCCGACGCGTTCGTCGTTCGAGAGGACGGCGCACGCCGAGAAGTTCTTCGCGTGTCGCGCGCGACCGAGCCGATCGACATCGCCCTGCTCGTCGACAACAGCACAGCGGCCACTGACGAGATCACGTTCCTCCGCGAGGCGCTCTCGAAGTTCGTCGCGAAGATGGCACCCGGCAACAACATCGCCGTGATCACCCTCGCCGACCGCCCGACGATTGTTGTCGACTACACCAACGACACCAAACGCCTCGGCGACGCCGTCGGCAGGCTGTTTTCAATGCCGCAGAGCGGCATGACGCTGCTCGACGGAATCATCGAGACAACCCAAGGGTTGGCACGAAGAGAAACCCCACGCGCGGTCATCGTGCCTGTCATCACGGATGGCCCCGAGTTCACAAACCGATATTCCAACGACGTCGTCGCGGCGCTCGATCGCGTGGACGCCGCGTTGCATATTGTTGGGATGGGCCAGTTCGTCTACAGCGAAGAGCACGGAATCCGCGAACGCTCGTTCCTCCTCAGCAATGGACCAGCGAAGAGCGGCGGCCAACTGATTACGCTGCTCAGTCCGCATGGCCTCGATCCCGCCATGCAGCGTCTGGCGCGCGAGCTGTCTTCGCAGTACAAAGTGATCTACGGGCGGCCGCAGTCGCTTATCCCGCCGGAGCGGACGGAAGTGTCATCCGCAAAGCCGGGCATAACGATGCGCGGAGCGCCAGGGCGCGGGGAGTCTGGAGCTTGAGGTGACACGTTTTTCCATCATCGTCGCATTCGTTCTCGCGGCGTGTACAGCCGGCTTGTGGGCTCAGCAGACAGCCCCACCGCCGCAGC
>DATCXH010001248.1:0-4959 GCA_036565925.1 Vicinamibacterales bacterium | reverse complement strand
ATCGGGCACGGAATTCTCGCCGCCCAGGATCACGAGCTGATGTCTCAGCTGCGTGACGCGAAAGTCACGCTCGAGATCTGCCCCACGTCGAACCTGCTCACGCGCGCGCTCCCGAACGAGGAGGCGGTGCGCGACACCTTCCGTGCCTTCGTCGAGAACGGCGTCGCCTTCACGATCGCGACGGACGGGCCCGAGATGATGCGGACGCACCTGCGCGACGAGTTCGAGCTCCTGCAGCGGATCGGCGCGCTCGACGAGGACGAGCTCGCCGAGGCCAACCGCCGCGGCCACGAGGCGAGCTTCGTCCGGGCTGCCTCCCCCGCTCGCATGTAGCGCCTCAGCCGGCGTTACCCCGGCGGGTGTACGCCCGAAGTTACGCCGTCCGGTCAATAGTCGGCGCGCAGGGCCGTTGTTAGCGTCGCCGCCATGGTCACAGTCCTGCATGAGGGGCCGCCGGTGATCACGGATCGCCAGCTTCAGGTGATCGAACTGATCGCCGCCGGGTACTCGAACGACGAGGTGGCACGCCGTCTCGGCATCTCCCCGAGAACGGCGAAGGCCCACTCGGACGTGCTCCGGCAGAAGCTGGGTTGCGCGCGGCGTCGCCAGATCCCGGGCGCGTACCGCACGCTCACCGGCCGCGATCCCCTCTCACAAGGCCTCGGAGCAGGACCACCCGCTCCGGGGGACTGACGGCACCCGCGCCTGCGGCTACGGCCGCAGGCGCGGTGCTTTGACAACATCTGGCCGCAGCGAACTCCGCTTCGAGGGTACGAGCGCAGGCAGAGCGCGATCGCGATGGTCGAACTCGAGGAACAAGCCACGAGGGCAAGCCGCCACATCATCGAGCGGCCCCGTTTGACGCGCCTTCTCGACGAGACGACGGCGAGGGTGATCATGCTCGTCGCCCCCGCCGGCTACGGGAAGACGACCCTGGCCCGCCAGTGGCTCGCCAAGCGCCCACACGTGTGGTGTGCGGCTCGACCGGGATGGGCTGATCCAGCTGCCCTCGGTACGGAGATCATCGAGACGGCGACGAACCGCGTCCCGATCGACTCCCAGCTCCAGGAGTGGCTCTCTGCCCGACGTAGTGCCGGGGACTCGGCCCGTCTGGCCGATCTCCTTGTTGATGACCTTTCAGCGTGGCCGGAGGAGATCTGGTTCGCGATCGACGACTACCAGTTGCTTACACCAGACGCCGAGCATGTGATCGATCGAATCCGGACAGTTCCAACCTTGCGCCTCATGCTGACGAGCCGTCGCCGTCCCGTCTGGTGTCGCTCGCGAGACGTCCTCTACGGAGAGATCTTCGAGGTTGAGACTTCGATGCTGAAGATGAACGATGCGGAAGCCGCGCAAGTTCTACGTTGCGTCGACGAAGCAACGGCACACGACTTCATCAAGGTTGCCGCCGGTTGGCCCGCGATCATCGGCCTCGCGTCCTTCGCGGACCGGGAAGTTGTCCGCGATCGAAGCGAGCTACCGCCTGAGCTTCACAACTTCGTCGCACAGGAATTGTTCGGGTCCGTGACGGTGAGTGCGCGCGAAGGACTAGCCCAATTGAGTCTTCTGCCGTCGATATCGGTCGATCGCGCGAACCAGTTGCTCGGTCGAGATGGCGAGACGGTCGTCCGCGAAGGCAGGCGTGTCGGATTCCTCACGGACGACCGCTCTGGGGTGCTCGCGATGCATCCCTTGCTGCGGGAATTCCTGCGTCGCAGGATTGTCGACCTTCCGGAGGCACGGCGCGTACAGCTCGTAGCCGGGGTTGTGCGCCTCCTCATGGGCGAGCGAAAGTGGGACGAAGCTTTTGCGGTCGTACGACAGTTCGACATCCCCGAATTGCTCGGCGACCTGCTTCAAGCATCACTTTACGAACTCCTGGATCGCGGACACTTGAACACTGTCTCCATGTTCATTGCGGCCGGACGGCTCCGAAGTGTGGATGACGCGATTCTCAATCTCGCCGACGCGGAACTTGCCTTCCGAGAAGGGTTCCACGAGCGGTCGTTGCGCTTGGCTAGACGGGTGGCCGAAGAGCTTCCAGCTCGGTCTCCACTTGTATCTAAGGCATTTGCCCTCGCTGGAAACAGCGCCTACTTCGGCGATGAACTCCCGAGCGCCGAAAGGGCTTTCCGTCGAGCTCGCGAGCTAGCACGAACGCGGGAAGACGAGCGCCGGGCACTATGGGGGCTCTTCTTGTCAGTGTTGGACCAGGAAGACCACGCGGCGGCTGAGCTCCTCGAGGAGTTTGAACGTATCAGCGGCTCGAGTCCGGACGAACTTGTCCGTATTCAGAACGGGCGCCTCCATTTCGGCACGCGGTTGGGAACGCTGAATTACGGCCTGTCAGGTGCCGAAGCGGTCGCCGGGATCGTTGGCGAGGCCACGGATCCTGTGGTGCGTGCGTCCTTCTGGCATGTCTACGGAGCCGCGTGCCGAGCTGCTGCCGACTACCCCGGTGCGCTTGAAGCAACAAACAACGCCCTACGCGAGATCACCGATTACGACCTCAGTTTTGGCCGCGGGCACGTCTATCTCATCCGCGCTGGGGCGCTCACGGGAACTGCGGCGTACGACGAAGCTCTCGCTCTTCTAGACGAGGTAGCGCGGATCGCAACGCGCAACGGCGACCCGTACCTGCAGAGGGGTGAACGGACGAATCGATGCAAGATCTACCTGCTGATGGGCGACGCGGCAGACGCAGTGCACAGCACTGACATCGAGTGGCCGCATGTGGGTTCACGTGGCCAGTTCGCAGAGTTCCTGGCGACACGGGCCGTCGCTCTCGCGGCAGGCGGTGCGAGGGACAGCGCAGTCGCGGAACTCGAGCGAGCTGAGTCCTTAAGCCACGAGAACGAAGCTTCCGCCCTCTGTACGAGCGCGCGCGCCCTATTCGGTCTTGAACAGCAGAACGCACTGACGACTATGCTGCCGCGCATCCGGGAGACGGTGAGCCGAGGGATCTTGGATTCGCTTGTGTTCGTTTTCCGCCTCGACCGACGCCTCCCGCGGCAAGTCGCTCAAGTTCCGGAACTGCGATCTGTGCTGCAAGAGGCACTTAACGTCATAGATGCGCAGCCGCACACGTCTCTCGACACGCGGTTGGTCGCGCACGATCAGACACTTAGCAAAGCCGGGCTCACGCGGCGAGAACGGGACGTCCTCGGTCTCGTGTCCGCGGGCAAGACAAACAGAGAAATCGCGCAGTCGCTGTTCCTGTCTGAGTCGACGGTCAAGGTTCACGTTCGGCACGTGCTCCGCAAGATCGGCGCTCGTACCAGGACCGAGGCGGCCATTTATGCGCTTAAGACGCGACAACCCGAAGCTCAGGGCGAACCGCCGGCTTCAGGTCTAGGTCCTGACCAGGCGCCAAGGGCCTGAACTCGTTGCCTAGGCCCAGTCGGTAATCCTCAGACGCGGTCGTAAGGACGGCCTCGAACGCTGCGACGACTGCGGTATCGAACTGCGTGCCCACTGCTTGGGCTATTCGCAGACGCGCAACATGCGATGGCATTGCATCCCGGTAGGGACGGTCGGACGTCATTGCGTCGTATGCGTCGGCAACAGCGATGATTCGAGAGAGGAGTGGGATCTCGTCGTTGACGAGGCGATCCGGGTACCCGTTGCCATCGATGCGTTCGTGGTGGTGACGCACGATCCGAGCGATCTCCTCGTAGTCGGCAACTTTCTCAAGGATCCTCTCACCGATGACCGGGTGCTTCTCCATGAGACGCCTTTCGTCGAGCGTCAGCGGACCAGGCTTTTCGAGAAGGCCGGGTGGAAGTCCAACCTTTCCGATGTCATGCACCAGGCCACACAGGTGTGCCATGTGTGTCTCGCCCTCTGACATGCCGAGGCGTGCGGCGATGTCGCGGGCATAGGTCGCGACCGCGGTCGAGTGGCCGGCCGTATACCGGTCTCGCTCATCGAGTGTTGCAACAAGCGCCGTCGCGAACGAGACGTTCGCTCGTTCCTGGCGGACGATCGCAGCGGCCAGTTCCTCCGCGGTTGCTCGCTGTTCCTGGTAAAGGAGGAAGAGCTTCTGAGCCGCAAAGGCAGGAAAGAGAAACAGCGCGATGCTCCATGGGGAGACCTCGCGGTAGGTGTACACCAGAAGCGTTGTAATGGGGATGTACAAGGGCATCGTCACGAAGACAGCACTGCCAATCCGCGCGATCTCAGTGAGTGAACTTCCGCGGAGTCGCGCTACCACAGACCCCAACACGAAGTCACCGCCCTGCTCTACCACTGTCGCAGCAACTACCGCGGCGGCAAGGCGTCCGAATGAATGCCCTTCAAGCCCATTGATGGACAGAGCGACGATTCCGGCGCAACCCGCGGCGATCGATCGTGCGCAAGTCCAAAGGAACCACCGCGCATAGGGTGCGCGGAACTCCAGCGCAAGGCTCGCGATGCTGACGAAGATCGCGGCGCCAGGACCGTAGATCACCGCTGCGAGGACGATCGGCAAGAACGAGACTGAGATCTCCGCACGCGCGCTCAGGCGGACGCTCTGCCGCTCAGCAACGAGAGCCGACATGGCGAGCACGGCGAGCGGCCAGATTGGTCCCGACGGGGCTACGCCCGCGTCATGCACTACGACAAAGGCCAACAGGCCGAAGACGACTGCGAGCCACAGGCTGTAGATGACCAGGGCCGAGTCCCTCCGCGACAACGCCCCGTTGACATCGAGAAACGACCTAAGAAGGCGAGGCGGCGCGCCTTGAAACTCCCCCTTTTGGGTGATACCTTCGAACACGCTGTCAGTCCCCCGAGGGAGGAAAAGTGCGCTCCCGATTCACTAGTCTCCTGCTCGCGCTTTTCGCGCTGGCGACCGTTTCCGGCAACGTCAGATGGTGGTAGCGGGATTTACGACCCACAGCGGGTCGTAGCTTCCGTTTTCCGCAATCTGTCCACATCACCCTGTTGAGGGATTTCCACAGGGTTGTGGAGAAC
>DATCXH010001075.1:0-5062 GCA_036565925.1 Vicinamibacterales bacterium | reverse complement strand
ATCCAGAGAAATACGTCCGGCCTCGCAGCGAAGTGTTCACGATGGACTACCGCCCTGCCGTGCCGCAGTCGGTGCAGGGCCCAATGCTCGTGAAGGAGTACGGGATCAAGGGCAACACCAGCTGCTCCACGTGCCACCGGTGACCCGCTCATGAACGATTCGAACGACATCCAGGCTATTCGCGCGAAACTCCACGGCACGCGAGGCCGCACTTATTGGCGCAGTCTCGAAGACGTCGCCGGAACCCCTGAATTCAAGGAGTTTCTGCACCGCGAGTTCCCGCAGAACGCGTCGGAATGGCTCGATCCGGTCGGACGCCGCGGCTTCCTCAAGTTGATGGGCGCCTCGCTCGCCCTAGCGGGCGTGACCGCCTGCACGCGTCAGCCTGACGAGACGATTGTTCCGTACGTCCGTCAACCCGAAGAGCTCGTGCCAGGGAAGCCGCTGTTCTTCGCGACGGCGATGCCGTTTGCCGGATCGGGAGTCGGCCTCCTCGTCGAGAGTCATGAGGGACGGCCCACGAAGATCGAAGGCAATCCCGACCATCCCTCGAGTCTTGGCGCCACCGACCTTTTCGCACAGGCGGCGATTCTCGGTCTGTACGATCCCGATCGTTCGCAGACAATCACGCACCTCGGCGAGATTCGTACGTTCGAATCATTTGGCGCGGCGATGCAGACCGTGCTCGCCGCACAGCAGGGAGCCAAGGGCGGTGGCATTCGCATCCTGACCGAGACGGTGGCGTCACCGACGCTCGACGCGCAGATGCAGCAGTTCCTTACGCGCTTCCCACAAGCCAAATGGGTGCAGTGGGAGCCGTTCGGCCGTCACAACGTCCGCGAAGGAAGTCGGCTCGCCTTCGGCGATTACGCCGATCCGCAGTACGCGGTCGAAAAAGCCGACGTCATTCTGTCGCTCGACGCCGACTTCCTCTGCTTCGGCAATGGTGGGTTGAAGCACGCCCGCGCCTTCGCCTCACGACGACGGATCGAAGGCGATCGCGCCGAATTGAGCCGGTTCTACGCCGTCGAAAGCACCCCCACCAATTCGGGCTCGAAGGCCGATCACCGGCTGCCGCTGAAGGCATCCGAGATCGAGTCGTTCGCTCGCGCGGTGGCCGCCGCAATCGGCGTTGCGGGGGCTGGGTCGGCAACCGCGCCGCAGGCGGCGCAACGATGGATGGGGCCGCTCGTCAAGGATCTCCAGGCCGCACGTGGCCGGAGCCTCGTGATCGCCGGTGATGGTCAGCCGCCCGCGGTTCATGCACTCGCGCACGCGATGAATGCCGCACTCGGTAACGTCGGCACCACCGTTACCTACACCGCGACTGCTGAAGTCCGGCCTACCAATCAGCGCGCTGCGCTGCAGGAATTGGTGGGCGAGATGAACGCCGGCACCGTGAGCCTGCTGGTGATCCTTGGCGGCAATCCGATCTACTCCGCGCCGGCAGACTTGAAGTTCGGCGATGCGATGCAGAAGGTGCCACTTCGGGTGCATCTCGGCCTCTATCACGACGAGACGGGCGCGCAGTGCCACTGGCATATTCCCGAAGCGCACTTCCTCGAAATGTGGAGCGACGTTCGCGCCCACGACGGCACCGTCTCGATCGTGCAGCCGCTGATTGCGCCGCTCTACAACGGCCGCTCGGTCCACGAAGTGATGGCGGTGCTGAGCGACGGCGGTATCCGTTCGGGCTACGACGTCGTGCGTTCGTTCTGGATGTCGAATGGCGCGATCACGACAAGCCCAGCTCCGGCACCAACCCTTTCATCGAGAAACGCAGGTCCTGGTTCGCAGGCGATCCAGAATGCAGGATCCGAGAGCGCAGCCTCGCAGATCTCCAGGCTTCAGAACACCAATCGAGAGCTCTTGTCAGCGCAGAATCTAGGCGCTGCGCAGGCGTCGGGAGTGCGTCAGCAGGCACCCGAATCAGCCCCGCCAGCGCCGGTCGCGACCGCAGCATTCGATCTGAGCTGGCGCAAATGGCTGCACGACGGTGTGGTGCCGAACACCGCGTTCCCAGTGAAGAACGTCAGCGTACAAGCGAGCCTTCCCGGAGCGACCACGACGCCGGGCGGTTCAGGCGAGCTCGATGTGGTCTTCCGCCCCGATCCGAGCGTGTATGACGGACGCTTCGCGAACAACGCCTGGTTGCAGGAATTGCCCAAGTCGCTGACGAAGCTGACGTGGGACAACGCCGCGTTGATCGCTCCGCAGACCGCCGAGCGCCTGATGCTGGTGAGTGGTGACCTTGTGGAACTCAAGCAGGGCGACGCGACCGTCACGATTCCTGTGTGGTTGGCCCCAGGGCAGGCCGTTGACACGTTGACGTTGCACCTTGGCTACGGCCGCACCCGTGCAGGCCGTGCTGCGAACGACATCGGTTTCAACGTCAACCCGCTCCGGACCATGGCGGCGCAGGACGGGACGCGCGTCCAGCTCGCCAAGACCGGCGACAGCTATCAGCTCGCGTGCACCCAGGACCACTGGTCGCTCGAAGGCCGCAACATCGTCCGCGAGGCGACCCTCGAGCACTTCGAGAAAGAGCCCAACTTCGCCAAGAAGATGGAGCATCTGCCGATCACCGGCCTGACGATGTATCCGAACTTTGATTACAGCACGGGCTACCAGTGGGGCATGACGATCGATCAGAACGTCTGCACCGGCTGCAACTCCTGCGTGGTCGCGTGTCAGGCCGAGAACAACGTGCCGGTGGTTGGGAAGTCACAGGTCCTGAACGGGCGTGAGATGCACTGGCTCCGGTTGGATCGTTATTACACCGGCGATATCGATAACCCGGGCACCTATCATCAGCCGATGCCGTGTCAGCAGTGCGAGACGGCGCCGTGCGAAGTGGTCTGCCCGGTCGCGGCGACGTCGCACAACGCGGAAGGCCTGAACGATATGGTCTACAACCGCTGCGTTGGCACGCGTTACTGCTCGAACAACTGTCCGTACAAAGTCCGCCGCTTCAACTTCATGTTGTATGCGGACTTCAACACACCCAGCCTGAAGCTGATGCGGAATCCCGACGTCACGGTACGGAGCCGCGGCGTCATGGAGAAGTGCACCTATTGCGTGCAGCGCATCAACCAGGCCCGCATCTCGGCCAAGCTCGAAGATCGCGAGATTCGAGACGGCGATATTGTGACTGCCTGTCAGGCCGCGTGTCCGACCAACGCGATCGTCTTCGGCAACATCAACGACCCGAACAGCGAAGTCTCGAAGCGCAAGGCAAGCCCGTTGAACTATCAGCTGCTCGCTGAGCTCAACTCGCGGCCGCGCACGACCTATCTGGCCGTGGTGCGCAACCCGAACACGGAACTCGGCGACCAGCTCGGCACGGGCGCGGGTGAGGGGGAAGGTCACTAGGCAATGGCCATCGAACAGCGGGAACATCTGACGACGAGCCCGTCCGCCGCAGCAGAAGCGGCGCTACTGTCGCGCACGCCGCCGGTCATCACGCCCGGCCACACCTTCAACTCGGTCACGGACACGATCAGCCATGTCGTTCTGACGAAGCGAACGCCGCTCGGCTGGTTCCTCGGATTTTTCGTCGCCTTCGTGTTGCTGATGATCCTCAACATGACCATCGGCAACCTGTTGCTGACGGGCATCGGGATCTGGGGCAATAACGTGCCGGTCGGCTGGGCGTTCGACATCATCAACTTCGTCTGGTGGATCGGTATCGGTCACGCCGGCACGCTGATCTCGGCAATCTTGCTGTTGTTCAGGCAGCAGTGGCGCACGTCGATCAATCGATTCGCCGAAGCGATGACGCTGTTCGCGGTCGCATGCGCCGCGATGTTTCCGCTCCTGCACACCGGGCGTCCGTGGCTGGCAATCTACTGGCTGTTTCCCTATCCGAACACGATGGGAATCTGGCCGCAGTTCCGCAGCCCCCTGATCTGGGACGTGTTCGCGGTGTCGACGTACGGAACGGTCTCGGCGTTGTTCTGGTTTGCCGGCCTGGTGCCCGATCTGGCGACGCTGCGCGATCGCGCGAAGTCGCCGATCGCCCAGCGCATCTACGGCATGGCGGCGCTCGGCTGGCGCGGATCCGCGAAGCACTGGCAGCGCTATGAGACGGCGTATCTGCTCCTCGCCGGCATCTCGACGCCTCTTGTGCTCTCCGTCCACTCAGTCGTGAGCTTCGACTTCGCGGTGTCGGTCCTGCCGGGCTGGCACGCGACGATCTTCCCGCCGTACTTCGTCGCCGGCGCCATCTACTCCGGGTTCGCGATGGTCATGACGCTGGCCATCCCGCTCCGCAAGTTCTACGGCCTCGAAGACTTCATCACGATGCGCCACATCCACAACATGACCAAGGTCATGTTGGTCACCGGGATGATCGTCGCGTATGGCTACATGAACGAGGCGTTCTTCGCGTGGTACAGCGCCAATCCGTACGAGCAGTTCATGATGACCAACCGCATGACCGGCCCGTATGCGGTGTTCTACTGGTCGCTGATCGCGATCAACGCCGTGATGATCCAGCTGTTCTGGTTCCGCAGCGTCCGCGACAACATTCCGCTGCTCTTTATCCTCTCGCTCTTCGTCAATGTCGGCATGTGGCTCGAGCGCTTCATCATCATCGTGACGAGCCTGCACCGCGACTTCCTGCCCTCATCGTGGGACATGTATGCGCCGACGCGGTGGGACTTCGGTATGTTCGTCGGCACGATCGGGTTGTTCCTGGCGCTCTTCTTCCTGTTCATCCGCTTCCTTCCGGCGATCGCGATCTTCGAAATGCGCACGATCGTGCCCGAGGCGAAGCTGAAGACTGAACACCACGGGTGATGTGATGGCACACGCACCAGCCACCACGCTGCATGGCCTGATGGCCGAATACGACAACGCGACTGCTCTGGTGGACGCGGCGACGAAGGCGCGACTGGCCGGCTATCGCAACATGGACGCCTACTCGCCAATCCCGATTCACGAGATGGACGAGGCGCTCGGTCTCCGTCGCACGCGATTGCCACTGTTGGTGCTGATCGGCGGCATCCTCGGCGGGATTGGCGGATTCGGCCTCGAGACCTGGGTCTCCGCCGTGGCGTAT
>DATCXH010001195.1:0-2382 GCA_036565925.1 Vicinamibacterales bacterium | reverse complement strand
GCGGCGGCATCCATCGTGGTCTTACGCGGCTCGCTCGCGCCTGAAAGCGCGATCGTCAAGCCGGGCCTGCGTCCGCCCGGTCAGCCGCTGCGGTTCACCGGAACCGCTGTCGTCTATGACGATGTGCCGGGAGCGATTGCGGGTGTGCAGAGGGGCGAGCTGAAACCAGGCGGCGTGCTCGTGCTGCGTGGATGCGGACCGAAGGGCGGTCCGGCGATGGCGGGATCGGCGTCTCGCGTCGTGTTTGCGATCTACGCAGCGGGACTCGAGAACGACTGCGCGTTTGTCTCAGACGGCCAGCTCTCAGGCCTGTGCAACAAGGGACTCGCGATCGCGGAGGTTTCTCCGGAATCGGCAGTAGGAGGTCCGCTATCGCTCGTCGAGAACGGCGACCCCATCGTCATCGACGTGGACGCGCGCACGCTCGACCTCGATGTGTCGGAGAGCGAACTCGCGGGTCGACGAGTGCGGCGAGGCGACCCGGCGCCGGCGACGTCGACGGGATACCTGGCGATTTATCAGCGCGTCGTGCAACCGATGTCTACGGGCGTGGTCCTGCTGACCCGTGACGCGACCAGTCCTCCTGAGAAAAGCCGCCGTGCGTAAATTGGCAGTTGTATTGGCACTCGTCGGTTTCTCAGCGGGTGTTCTCGCCGGCCAAGTCGCCGACACCATCCCGGGTCCCCTCCAGCAGGGTCAATACGACCTCGCAGGCACAGGCCGCGCGTTTTTCCTCGACGAAGCGTCGCGCGCGTCGTTCTTCATGCTCGGTGAACTGCACGGCGAGAACGAAATCCCCGCGCTCATCCGAAGCGTCTGGCCGTCCATGTGGGACGCTGGGTACCGACATGTCGCTGCGGAAGTCAGCCCGTGGGCGGCGAATCGATTGGAGTTCGGCAGCAAAGTACCCATCTTCGGGTTATGGACGCAGCCGGAAGCCACGTTCGTGACGTCGCTGAAGCGCGATCAAACTGCGGTTCTCTGGGGTTGCGATATCGAGGAAGCACAGCCTCATCTCCTGATCCGCGAACTGGCGGCCGCGAATCCTGCCAGCGCAGAACTGCAAGCGGCTGCGGAGATGGTGAAGAGCGGATACCAACGTCGACTGGCGTCGGCGCTGCTTGAACGTCTTCAGACGGCGAAGGGCGCGAAGGATCAGCAGATCGGTGGCGTGTCACTCCAAAACCATCTCGTGCGGACGCTCGAGGTCGAATCCGATCGATTCGCTGGCGCGGCGCTCAGCGCGTCGGTTCGGCGCGAAGCGGTAATGAAGGATCTTTTTCGGGAGCGCTGGGTGAAGACGGGCAGGGCGAAGGTCTTCCTGCGCTTCGGAAGGAATCATTTGCACCGCGGCATCGATCGACGAGGCGTGTCGACACTCGGCAACTTCGTGGCCGAATTGGCGGCGGCGGAAGGTCTCCAGGCATTCAACGTCGCGGCGTTCGCCGGTGGTGGCAAGATTCGGCTGCTGGGGCCCGCCACCGACTTCGATGAACGCGGCGACGATCCCGCCTTCGCGTACCTGGCGTCAATCGCCCGATATCCGGCAACGGTGTTCGACCTCAGGCCGATGCGCCCACTGCTCCATCGCCTGCCCGAAGACAAGCGATCGGCCGTGGAGAGGAGCCTGATGTACTGGGCGGATTCGTACGACGCGATCATCTTCTATCGAGAAGTCACCCCGCTGGGATAGGCGTCAATGAGCGTGCACGATCGATTCGAGTTGGCACCGTTCAGCCGATCTCCACGGCGCGGTCCTCGTCACGCGCGACGCAACGCCGGGACCGCAGTGATAGCGTCAAAGCGTCTCGGGTCGGCATCGATTCGGATCACGTGAAGAGGGTCCTTACGTTTCTCGGCGCGCTCACTGTGATGTGGGCGTTTCTTGTCGGAGTCGTGATTCTCAACACGGGAGTGCCGAAAAAATCGGGCACACTGGATCATTGCAGTCATCGCTGGTCCGCCGATCTACATCGCCGCAGAGGCCTTCTTCGAGTGGATGTTTTCGAAGGAGCACGGAGACAAGATCTCTGCGAAGCCGTTCTCGTTGTTGCGCATTCTCCTCGCCCTTGTCGCCATGCTTGTGATCTTCGGCGCACTCGTAACCCCATGATTCGCGGATCCACGATTGTCGTACCCGAGCCAACGCATTCGGAGAGCTGAACAGGAGTTGAGATGTACGGCTTGATTGGCAAGATGACGGCGGTGGCCGGGCAACGCGACACACTCGCTGCGATCCTTCTCGACGGCACGCACGCGATGCCAGGCTGTCTCAGTTACGTCATCGCTCGTGATCCAGCAGACGACAACGCACTCTGGATCACCGAGGTCTGGGACAGTCAGGCCAGTCACAAGGCGTCGTTGTCGCTGCCGGCGGTGCAA
>DATCXH010000271.1:0-3767 GCA_036565925.1 Vicinamibacterales bacterium | reverse complement strand
CGGATCTGCGTTGCGGGCGAGGAGCATCCGCGTGATCTCGAGATCGTCGACGGCCCACATCAACGCGGTCGCGCCGGCATCATTTCGAGCGTTCGGATCTGCGCCCGCATCGAGGAGCGCGCGCGTCGACGTCTGGTCGCGGTACAGCGCCGCGTACATCAATGGCGTGATACCGCCGATGCCTTTCGCACGTGCCACGTCGGGTGATTGCTTGAGGAGTTGCGAAGCACTTCCTCGATCGCCACGACGAATGGCGTCGAGCAACTTCGTCGCTACGGGATCCTGAGGAGGTGACGGCGTTTCGCCGGCAAGTTCGTCCGGCCAGTCTGCGCCTTGATCGATCCAGAGCTTGATCGTGCGGATTGCGTCAGACGGGAGCGCACCGGTCGGCGGCATCTGCAGTCCCGATTGCGTGCCCGTCACGCGCTGGTAGAGGCGACTCGCCTCGCTGTTGCCCGGCACGATGCGCGCGTTGTTGGCACCGACGCGGTTGGGCATCGAATCGCGCCGGCGATCGAGACGGAAGTTGCCGCTCGCCAGCGACGCGCTATGACATCCGTAACAGTTGGCGCGAAGGAGCGGCTGCACGTCGCGCGCGAAGTCGATGCGATCCGAAGACTGTGCGGTCGGCCGGCCGGACAGTCCGGTAGCCACGGCTGCAACCACTACAAGAAGGAGCAGTGAGAGTCGCATGGATGCGGCTTTCAGCGTGGCGAAGAGAGAGTGGATTCGAACGATTCAAACGACCACGGCATTCGATGCAGAAACGCCTCATCGAACGTGACGCCCTGGCCCAGATCACGAAGGAGATTCGCCACCGCGAACCCGCCGGCCTCATCGAGGAGCTGCCGCGACGCGCGAGCGCTCACATGGTAAGCGAGCTTGGCCTGCTCTCCGGTGAACCTGCCAAATGACGTCTGTAACGCGGCGAGTACACCGCGTGGTAGTGGTTGGCTCACGGATTGGGCATCGATCTGACTGTCCTTCTCGAGTGCCGTCGCCAATCCTTCATTCAACCACGTGGGAACGTTGCGCAACGCGAGAGTGTGAATGAGCGCGTGCGTGTATTCGTGTGCGAGCACGCGATCGAGCTCCTGGGGGTTCGCGAGCGCGCCGCGCATCGGGACCCGAATGGTGCCGTCGTAGGCGCCGCCGGCCCAAATCGGAGCCAGCGTGATGTCGCGAAATTGTTCGGTCGTATAGAGCACGACCGGGATCTGCTTGTCCGGGTAAGTGGATAGGACCTGGCCAATGCGATCCACCGCTCGTTCGAGCGACGCGAGCGCGAGTGCCGCAAGTTCGGTGTTGGCTTCACCCTCGAACGAGACGGTGAATGCCGAACTGACCATCGTGTCCATTCGATTGTGCAGGTCGAGTTCATGCCGCCAGCGTTCGAGCCGCTCGAGGGCCTGCTGGTTCTGAGGCTGGCTGCGATCGATCGGTTCGTAGGTCCGAATCGCTCCGAACAGATCACCGCGGCGATATTGCACCAGGCCGAGCACCTCGCGTGCGAGAGGCAGCGCGGGATTGAGCTGCAAGGCGCGCTCGAGAGCGATCTGCGCGGCCTCATCTCGACGATCCAGATAGGCCGCCGTCCCGGCACCAAGGTACAGCTCGGGATTGTTGGCGTCTATGGCGAGCGCTTGTTGAAAGATTTTCGCGGCGGCCGCGGCCTGCCCGGCAGCAAGTGCTTTCCAGCCGTCTTGCGCGAGGAGATCGACCAGCGGATTCACTTGCGCCACGAGCGTCATCGTCGACACCGCCATCGATAACGCCGACAACAAAAGGATCCGCCGTATGAGCTTCATCGGCAGGTCCGATCATATGTCGCCGAACACCGAGACCCAGAGTAAAAATGCCGCCGCCACGGAGACACGGCCGACTATCGTCCCTGCTCGATGAGGTTGTTGTGCAGCGCGAACAGTGCGAGTTCGAGACGCGTCGAGACTCCCGTCTTGTCGAAGATGCTGCTCAAGTGATGCTTGACGGTGTCCTCGCGCAACGAGCATCGCTTGGCGATCTCCTTGTTCGATAGACCATCGGCGACGAGCGCGACGAGCTCGAGCTCGCGCGGAGTCAGACCGAACGGGCGTCTACCACCATCGCGCGTCTCGCGACGGCCGATCGCCTGGACCAGATCGGCGACCACTTCGCGTCCAACCCAGTACTCCCCAGCGTGCACCGCACGAATCGCCTTCACCAGCAGCTCGATCGCCGACTCCTTGGCGACAATGCCGCGCACACCGAGCTTCAACAGGCGTGGAACCTCGGCGCGTTGCACCGCGGCGCTGAGCAAGATCACGCGTGTGCGGCTCTGCACCTCGTGCAACCGACGCGCAACCTCGAGGCCCGACTGCCCCGGCATGGCGACATCGAGCAGCAGGATATCGGGCGTGAACTGCTGCGTCATCGCCAGAGCGCCAGCGCCATCGCGCGCCTCACCGACGATGGTCATATCGTCGTGATCCTCGAGCAGCCGGCGAAGCGCCTGCCGAAACATGGTGTGGTCGTCGGCGAGAAGGATCCGGATTCCGGTGACCGGCGCTGGATCAGGCGACGGCATAACCCGTGGCCATCGGAATTCGAATCTCGAGCCGCGCCCCGGACGAACGCGACTCGACGGTCAGTTCGCCGCCAAGCGCGCGAACGCGCTCCATGATCACGCGCGGCCCTTGCAGCGTTCGTTGGAGCTCGTCGAGTGTGAGACGGCCTTCGAACGGAAATCCCCTGCCATCGTCGGAGATCTCCATCATGCAGGAACCCGCGTGGGCCTTCACGCCGACATGAACCGAACGCGCGCAGCTGTGTCGCCGGATGTTGGCCAGCGCTTCCTGAAGGACTCGCAGCAACTGAACGCACGTCGATGGCGTGAATGCCACTGTCTCCAGCGAGGCGTCGAGCGTCGCGGCGATCCCGGCCTCATGTTCAAAACGCTCGACGAGACTCGCGAAATAGGTCGAGAGCCGCGAGGGCTCGAAATCGGCAGGATGCAGGTGCTCGGTTAACCGCCGCAGCGAAATGACCTGGTCGTGAATCTCCTTCTGGATTCCGACAAGGGCATCGTGTTCCGCTCCCGCGATCCCGGAACGGCGACCGAGCATGTGCAGCCGTATCTCGAGACCGAGCAGCGACTGAATGACGCCATCGTGCAATTCACGAGCGAGAAGGGCACGCTCTTCGGACCGCACTTGCAATCGCAGTAAGCGGTTCTCGTGTTTGGCGAGCATGACCGGGCCGATCTGTCGTGCCAGGCTCGCGACCGATGAGACGATCGATTCTTTGTCGTCTCTCGATGGATTGAGCAGCAGGAAGCGCCCGGTCCAGTCTCCTACTGCAGGAATTCCCACAGAAATCAGGCTGGTCAGGTCACGACCGTTGGCGACCGCACCCGCGTGCCGAATCAGGTCGGACGGCGTTTCGACATTCCCTGTTCCCTGGACCCAGAGGCGCCAGGTTCGCTTCTTCGAACCGTTGCCTTCGCGGGTCAGGAGCCAGTCACCAGGTGGCCCCGAAAAATAACTGGCCATTGCCGTCGGCGGCAGCTCTGAGTAGCGGCGCGGGCCGTCCGACGTCTCACCTGATTGATTGCAGACCCACAGGAATCCCCGCGAACCGGTCACGTCGCGGACCGCCCAGAAGGCATCGGTCGATCCGTACACACGCGCTAATGCCGGACCGCTGGTCCGCAGAACAGCGGTTAACCCGCCGCGCTCACGCAATTGACGAAGAATGCCATCTGCGATCGAAGCCGCTGTCGTTGGGAGAAC
>DATCXH010000034.1:0-3163 GCA_036565925.1 Vicinamibacterales bacterium | reverse complement strand
ACATCGTTGCAGAAACTGCGTAGTGAGCGATGGCTGAAGTTGTCAGGAATCGCAAGCTGTCTCTCGCGCCTTTGCACTGACGACGTCCCCTCGCACCGACAAGCGTCAGACGACTTGCACCGACCCGCCGAAGGGTCCTCGCACCGGCAAGCGTCAGTCGTCTTGCACCGACACGCCGAAGGGGCCTTGCACCGACACGCGTCAGCGGTCTTGCACCGACACGCGATAGAACCCTTGCACCGACACGCGACAAGTTCCTCGCACCGACAAGTATCAGGCTTGCAGCGTCAGTCCCCTTGCACCGACACGCGGGAAGGTAATCCAGACGCGCGCGGTATAGTGATCCCATGAACCGAACCCATGGGTGGCGTCGCGCGGTTGTCGGCGTGGCGCTGGTACTCACCGTTGTCGCCGCGATTCAGGTCGTGCGCGCGCAAGAACAGACGAACAAAAAATATCCGTACCCGGAAGTGCGTGACATGCGTGGCGTCGTGCCGCCTGGTCCGAAGGTCGCACCGTATAACAGCCCGCCACTCGGCGACGGCCCGTTCAACTTCGAAACCTACGAACAGCGCCACATCCGCGTGTCGGTCGTGACCAAGGGCCTCTCACACCCGTGGAGCGTCGCATTTCTCCCCGGCGGTGACATGCTCATCACCGAGCGCGTCGGCCGTCTGCGCCTTGTGCGCAACGGCGCGCTGCAACCTGAGCCGGTGAAGGGCACACCCAAAGTCGTCTCGATCAGCACGATGGCCGGGCTGATGGACATCGCCCTCCATCCACGCTTCGCCGAGAACAAATGGATCTACATCTCGTACCACAAGCCGGTCGGGATGGGAAAAAGCGCGGACGGGAAAGACTTCCCGTTGGCGAGCAACTCGATCCTCCGCGGCACGTGGGACGGCAATCAACTCACCGACGTCCGCGATATCTTTGTGGCCGACGACGTCGACATGGAGATGTCGAGAATCGCGTTCGGTCAGGACGGGATGCTCTACATGACGATCGGCGGCCCCGGCACGGGTCCACCCGAGAGTCTCAATCGCCCGCAGCACGGCAACGATTACGCCGGCAAGATTCTCCGCATGACCGACGAGGGCGGCGTGCCGAAGGACAATCCGTTTGTCGGCAAGGCGGGCTTCAAGCCGTTGATCTACACGATGGGCCATCGCACGCAGCTGGGCCTGGCTGTCAACCCCTTCAACGGTGAAGTATGGGCCGGCGAGCAGGGACCGAACGGTGGCGATGAGGTGAACGTCCTCAAACCCGGCAAGAACTACGGATGGCCGCTCGTCAGCTACGGATCCGACTATCGCGGTCCGCGATTCGCCGCCTTTGCGGCCGGGAAGGATTTCGAAGAGCCGCGACTGTTCTGGACACCCGCGATCGCGCTGTCAGGCATGATGTTCTACACCGGTGATCGCTTTCCGAACTGGAAGCGGAATCTCTTCGTCGGCGGTATGCGCGAAGGCGAGATCGCGCGCACTGGTCAGCTCGTGCGCATCGTCTTCAACGAACAATGGCAAGAGCTGCGTCGTGAGTCGCTGCTGCGCGACCTGCATCAGCGCATTCGCGACGTGCGGCAAGGACCGGACGGACTGATCTATGTGCTCACCGAGGAAGACGCTGCAGCGTTGCTCAAGATCGAGCCTGCGGACTAATTGATGGTTGGTGGTCGGTGGTCGGTGGTCGGTGGTCGGTGGATAACGATTGATTTCGACAGAACCATCGACCACGGACCATAAGCCAGCCCGTAAACTGATCACGGCGTGGCGTCCGTCGTCATCGGCAATCCGGTCGTTCGATATAAGTCCGACGTCGATTCCAGCTCGACCACTCGCGATTAGGTAGAATCCTCCATCTCCCGGACCCCGACATAGGAAACATGCCCACGGTCCTCGTCATCGACGAGAGCCGCGCCACACTCGACTCGTTCGGCCGAGCTCTGCAAGAAGCAGGATTCAGCGTCTCGCTGGCCAGCACAGGTCAGGAAGGGTTGAAGCTTGCTGGCCAGCGCCCGTTCGATCTCGTGGTGGCCGATCTTCGACTGCCCGATGGGGCCGACGTCGACGTACTCAAGCAGCTTCGTCAGACGCTCACCGACGTACCGGTGATCGTGACCGGGCTCGCGTCGACGGCGTCAGCACTCGAAGCCGGCAAACTCGGCGCGGTGGATTACTGCGAAAAACCCGTGCTGCCCGATGACCTGATCAGGGTGGCCCGCACGTACGTTCCCCGTCCAACACCTGCGCCGGTGTGTGCGCCCGAGACACGCATCAGCCCGCAGGTGATTCGCACGATGCGGACGATCGAGAGCCGCTACGTCGAGCCGACGTTGCAGGTCGGTGCGGTCGCACAGGATCTCCGTGTGTCAACCGAGCATTTGTGCCGCGTATTGAAGCGGCACACCGGCCTGACGTTCGTGACGCTGCTCCGGCGCACGCGGGTACGCGCCGCGTGTCGTCTCCTGCAGACGACGACGCTGAGCATGAAGGAAATTGCGAGTCGCGCTGGATTCAGCAGCGCGAGCCGATTCGATCGCGATTTCAAGATGGTGTGCGGCGTGTCGCCGTCGGCGTATCGCGCCGGGTTCTGGCGTCGGCCTTAGTGGTTAGTGGTTGGTGGTTGGTCTTTGATGGTCGTGGTTGGCAGTCCGTAGTCGGTGGCTAATGGTTGGTCGGTAGTGGTTCGTGGTTGTTGATGATGCTGGACCAGCTCGTCGCTAACGTTTTCTATCAATACCCGGCAAACAATATCAACACGCGTCAAGACTTCGATCGTCGGGAGCGCGTGTTCGTCTCCACAATACGTCGCTGACGGTAGTTCCCCCTCCGCTTCCTCCAAAACGTCGGTGAGGAATCATCTGGTTCTTCTCAACCTGGATCCAACGGGCCGCGTCACACGTGTCTCGACGCGGTCGCCGCCACAGCCCTAAGACGGGGAAGGGGCAGTTCATGCGAAGTCTGTTCAGAGTCGCAGTGTGTGTGTGCGCGAGTGGGCTGGCGCTGGCGATGGCGTTGAGCGCGCAGGTCGAAACGCAGAGCGCTTTTGCCACTGAGACGCTAGTCAGAACAGGCGCAGCAGCGACGGCGGCGGCGGTCATCACCGATGCGCCGTCAGGGTTCGACGTCGTCTCGAATGGCTTCGCCGAAGAGTACTGCGC
>DATCXH010000893.1:0-9552 GCA_036565925.1 Vicinamibacterales bacterium | reverse complement strand
TCGACAGCATCTCGCTGGTCGGATAGATCTGCTTGGTGTCGATACTGGTGGTGTACGGCATCCGATCCGAGCGGATCTTCATCGCCATGACGATCTCTTCGAGCGCCGCGTTGCCGGCACGCTCGCCAATGCCGTTGGTCGTGCACTCGACCTGACGCGCCCCGCCCTGCACCGCAGCGAGCGAGTTGGCGACCGCGAGACCAAGGTCGTCGTGGCAATGGGCGCTGAACACGACGTTGTCGGAATGCGGCACGCGCTCACGGATGCGGCGGAAGAAATCGTGCGTCTCGTCCGGCGTCGTGTAGCCGACCGTGTCAGGCAGATTGATCGTCGTCGCGCCCACCTTGATGACGGCTTCAACCACACGGCAGAGGAAATCGAAATCGCTGCGCGTGGCGTCCTCCGCCGAGAACTGCACGTCGAAGGTGTGCTGGCGCGCGTAGCGTACCGACTCAACGGCCGCCTCCATGCACTGCTCGCGCGTCATGCGCAGCTTGGCCTGCAGGTGCAGATCGGAAGTCGCGATGAACGTGTGAATGCGGCTCTTCTCCGCCGGCTTGATCGCCCACGCCGCGCGCTCGAGATCGGCGCGATGGCAACGCGCCAGGCACGCGATGATCGGACGACGGATCTCGGTCGCAATCTGTCGGACAGACTCCGCGTCGGCGGGCGAGGAGATCGGGAATCCGGCCTCGATGATGTCCACACCCAGGGCATCGATCTGACGTGCTAGCTCCAGCTTCTCAGCCGGCCGGAGTGAAAATCCGGGCGCCTGCTCGCCATCGCGAAGCGTCGTGTCGAAGATGCGGACGTGGTCCTGCCCCATTTTCAAAATCTCCCCTTGCCCTGAGCGGAGTCGAAGGGCCGTTCTGCCAGTAAACGCGACGACTCAACCGAAAGTCAAACTGATAATTATTCTGTTTGAATCAGAATTGCTTATATACTAACGAGCCTTACCCCTCAGCTCGACCACAGTGGAACTCAGCGAATTACGCGTTTTTCTCAAAGTCGCCGCCGAACGCAGTTTTTCGCGCGCGGCGATGAAACTGCACCGCACCCAGCCGGCGGTCAGTCAGGCCGTCCGCCGTCTCGAGGAGACCGTCGGCGAACGGCTGTTCGACCGGGCAACGAAAGACGCCTCCCTGACGGAAGCCGGCCGATTGCTTCGCGACTATGCCGAACGGCTGCTGCGGCTGTCGGAGGAGGCCGAAAGCGCGGTCCGCGATCTCCGCGACCTGCGTCGTGGACGCGTGCTCATCGGCGCGAATGAAGCATCGGTCCACATCGTGCTGCCGATCATCGCGAAGTTCCGGCACGCCCACCCGCTGGTGCACGTGGACGTCCGGCGTATTCCTGCGCGTCAGGTCGGCGCCGAGGTCGCTCAGGGCAGCCTTGATTTCGGCGTCCTCACGTTCCAGCCGGCGGAGCCTGGGCTCGGCGCAATGGTTCTCGGCCAGGATGAGCTTGTAATGCTCGTGCACCCGGCTCACGCGTTGGCTCACAGCAAGGAGGTCACCTTGTCGGAGTGCGCGCGGCAAACGGTGATCGCACACAACGACCCGTCGCACGTCCGCGACCGGGTGCTCCGGCTGTTCGAGCAGCATCACATCCCGGCGAACATCCTGGTCTCGCTCCCGAGCCTCGAAGGCATCAAGCGCGCAGTCGCGATGCAGATGGGCGTTGCGCTGCTGCCGCGCCGCTGCGCCGAATCAGAAATCGCACGCGGTGATCTCGTTGCCCTGGCTATGCCCGAGATCCGTCTCCGTCGACAGGTGCGATTGATTTACCGCAAGACCGGAGAGCGCTCGCACGCCTCATCGGCGTTCCTCGGCCTGCTGGAGGAAAAGCATCCCACGCCAAAGGCCGTCGGCGAGTCGCGCAAACGCGAGGTACTCGCCTGACAGATTTCGACAGACCTGGGCCGGGTCTTGTTTCTCGACAGACGTGGGGGCGGATCTTGTTCTGTAGGCCCGCGTTTCTCGACAGACGTGGGGCGGGTGTTGTTCTGTAGACCCGCGTTTCTCGACAGATGTGGGGCGGGTCTTGTTCTGTAGACCCGCCGTTCCTCAAAACCCCGCGACGTACGGTAACCGCTTCGAAGCCGAATCGACCTCTTCATATCGATCCAGCAGTAAGCCGGTGGTGTCCCACGTCCCGCTGACGAGCGCCTCGCGGGCCTTCGGTGGCATTGAGACCTGTACGCGTAGTTCGCCTGTCTCGACTGTGCCCGCAGCGACATCGAGCGTGATCCGTGTCGCAGGCTCTCGCTCGATGAGATCCTGCAGCTTGCGCACGTCATCGGGCGACGCCGTCACACACGGCAGTCCGATCATCACCGAGTTGCCGAAAAAGATCTCGGCAAACGACTCGCCGACGATGGCGCCGATGCCCCAACGCTGAAGCCCCTGCGGCGCATGCTCACGCGATGACCCGCATCCGAAGTTGGCATTCACCACGAGGATCGACGCGCCCTGAAAACTGGAAACATCGAATGGATGACGATTGTACGGATGCGCGCCGCCGCCCTTACGGTCGTCCTCGAAGACGTGCTTCTCGAGCCCGTCAAAGGTGATCGCCCGGAGGAACCGCGCCGGCATGATGCGATCGGTGTCGATATCGTCGCCGCGCAGCGGCAGGCCTCGCCCGGATACGCCAGTGATCTTCCGCATCAGTTGACTATCTTTCGCACGTCGGTGACCTCGCCCGCGAGCGCGGCAGCTGCCACCATCGCCGGGCTCATGAGCAACGTCCGGCCGGTCGGACTTCCCTGTCGTCCTTTGAAATTGCGATTCGACGAGGCCGCACACACCTGATTGCCTTCGAGCTTGTCGGGATTCATGCCGAGGCACATCGAGCAACCGGCGCCGCGCCACTCGAATCCTGCGGCGCGGAAGATCTCCGCAATGCCTTCCTGCTCCGCCGCTCGGCTGACTGATACCGAGCCCGGCACGACGAGGGCTTTGACGTGCGGCGCGACGCGATGCCCGCGAACGATGCGTGCTGCCTCGCGCAAGTCTGAGAGCCGGCTGTTCGTGCATGAGCCGATGAACGCGACGTCCACTTTCATGCCCGCGATCGCCTGACCCGCTCGCAACCCCATGTAATCGAGCGCGTCGGTGACCGCCTGCTTCTCGCTGCCCGCACCGTCGGGCGAGGGCACGCGTTCGTCGATGCCGATCGACTGCCCCGGATTCACGCCCCACGTCACGACTGGTGTCAGTTCCTCCGCTCGCATCTCGACATCGTCATCAAACGACGCGTCACGATCGGACGCTATCGATCGCCACCAGACTTTCGCGCGCTCGAATGCGTCGCCGGCAGGAGCAAACGGACGGCCCTTCACGTACTCGAACGTCGTCTCGTCGGGGTTGACATAGCCGACACGCGCGCCGCCTTCGATCGACATGTTGCAGATGGTCATCCGCTCGTCCATCGACATGCGCTCAATCGCGTCGCCTGCGTACTCATACGCGTACCCCGTGCCGCCGCGAACGCCCAGCCGCTGAATGATCGTCAGCACGACGTCCTTGGCATACACGCCTTTGGCGAGATTCCCCGTGACGCGAATACGCCGGACCTTCATGGGTTCCATCGCCAGGCATTGCGACGCGAGGACATCACGGACCTGCGAGGTACCGATGCCGAAGGCGACTGCGCCGAACGCGCCATGCGTCGAGGTGTGACTGTCGCCGCAGGCGATCGTCATGCCTGGTTGCGTGAGGCCCAATTCGGGGCCGACCACATGGACAATGCCCTGACGATCGTCGTCGAGACCGGCGAAGCGGATGCCGAAGTCGCGGACGTTGCGTTCGAGCGAGGCCAGCATGTCTTCGGCCATGACGTCGAGAAACGGCCGCTGCCGGGTTTTCGTCGGAATGATGTGGTCGGTCGTCGCGAAAGTGCGGTCGGGTCGCGCCACGTTCCAGCCGCGCGCGCGCAGTTCGTCGAAGGCCTGCGGGGTCGTCACCTCGTGGATGAGGTGCAGGCCGATGAAGAGTTGCGTCTGCCCAGACGGCAATTGCCGCACGCTGTGGAGATCCCACACCTTCTGCAGGAGTGTTTTGCCCATCGGTAACTATCTATTTTATCCCGGCCGCCTCACGTGTTTATCCCGGCCACCTCACGCGACCTCGACGAACGGCGCCCCGAGACGCACTCGTGTCCTGCCGCCCAACACCGCCATGGCCGCTCGGTTCCCACGTTGATGCCGATGCGCGTGCCCCAATTCAAGGAACCGGCGTCGAGACCGCGATCCTCGACCCACAAACGGCTGGCCGTGAGATCGAGACGGTTCTCTTTTAGTGAGATGCCGAGTGCCTTCGTGAGGTTGCCTGGGCCGCGACAGAGTTCGGCCTCCCGAAAAGGCTTGCCGTTCGCGCGACCCTGGGCGCCGAAGCCTTGGCGGAGGCGGCCCTGGGCGCCGAAGCCTTGGCGGAGGCGACGCCTCATCATCAGCGGAATGCCATCGAGCGGCGCGAGCGCACGGATCAGCACTGCCGCCGGTGCGCCCTTGGCTTCCGTCACGACGTTCACGAGATAGTGCATCCCGTAATTGAGATAGACGTAGGCGACGCCGGGCGGTCCATACAGCGGTTCATTTCGCTTGGTTGGCCCGGGCGCAGCGTGACACGCGGGATCGTCTTCGCCGATGTAGGCTTCGACTTCGACGATCATTCCAGCTGCGACGCCCGCACGCGTCTGATGCACCAGCACCTTGCCGATCAGGTCCGCGGTGACGTCGAGCGTCGGACGATCGAAGAACGACCGCGACAAGCAGACACGGCTCATCTCAGCGCCTCGAGAATCGTGATTTCGACGGTCAGCAGAGCGCCCGCCGGAATCACACCAGGCACACCACGATCACCATAGGCGAGGTGCGGTGCGATCTCCAATCGACGGGTGCCTCCGACTCGCATACCTTCAACACCGTAAAAGAGGCCGTTCATGAGCGATCGGCGATGGATTTCCACGTTCGTGATCAAGGTCAAGCCATCGTCTTCGAGCCTGGTGTTGCCAAACACCCAGGCCTCAGGCCACCGAACGGGATCCCCTTTGTGCAGCCACACGCGCTCGCGGATTCGGTAGTTGTGTTGTCGGCGCACTGGTTCGCCGGTGCCTGGCGCGTCGAGGAGTAGAGTCAGACCCGATCGCAGCCGTCGCCGGACCGGCTGGCCCTTCTGCGTGAGCATCTCCGCCAGGTCGGCGAGTCCGGCCCCTTTGGCCATCTCGATGGAACTCTCGCAATCATCAATGCGCGTGCGCAGCTCCGGATCAGCGCCGGCATCCAGTAAAAGCTGAATGGCCCGGATGTTTCGCTCGGCAACCGCCATGTGAAGGGGCGTGTAGTCGTTGACACCCCTCTGATTCGGGTCAGCGCCGCGCGCGAGCAACAACCGAAGCACTTCGTCCACGTCAGGCCGCCCCGTCGCGCCTGGCACGTCGCGCGAGCAACTCAGCGCGGCGATGAGGGGCGGAAACCCATCGCCGGCTGGCGCGTTCGGGTTGGCGCCCATCTCAAGCAGGGTCCTGATGAACGCGAGCGGACTGTGATAGATCGCGTAGACGAGACAAGATCCAATCGGAACCGGCATCTGACCATTAGGGATGAGCGCCGGACCATCGACTGCCGCACGCAGTGCGTCCACGTCACCTCTGACGAACGCGTCGTGAATCTCGCGAAATTGCTTCGCTTCCACTATCGGGCTGCGTAGGCGTTCGAGCGCCCAGTCGCCAGCACGAGTCGAAGTGCCTGACCCGTGTGCGACGCATCGACCTGCGCCAGCTGCTCGGGTGTACCGGCTGCCACCAATCGACCGCCCGCTTCGCCGCCTTCCGGACCGAGATCGATGACGTAGTCGGCCGTCTTGATCACGTCCAGATTGTGCTCGATGACGAGCAGCGAGTGGCCTGCTTCGACGAGTTTGCGAAATGCGGCGAGGAGCTTCGCGATGTCGTCGAAGTGCAGTCCGGTCGTAGGCTCGTCGAGGATGTAGAGCACGCGCTCGCCGCCGAACGACGCCAGATGCGCCGCTATCTTGATACGTTGCGCTTCCCCGCCAGACAACGTCGTCGCCGGTTGACCGAGACGCAGATACCCGAGGCCAATCTCATCGAGCACTTGCAGACGACGAAGCACCTTCGGCGACTGGCTGAAGAACGTGAGCGCCTCGCGCACCGTCATCTCGAGCACCTGGTGCACTGACTTGCCCCGATAGCGCACCTCGAGGATCTGCGGCTTGAAGCGCATGCCGTCGCACTGATCGCAGGGCACAAAGACGTCGGCGAGAAACTGCATCTCGACGCGGACCTCGCCCTCGCCCTGACACGCCTCGCAACGTCCACCCGGCACGTTGAACGAGAAGTGACTCGCGGTCAGGCCGCGTGCCTTGGCGTCCTTGGTCAGCGAAAACAGCTCGCGAATCGGATCGAACGCTTTGAGATAAGTGACCGGGTTCGAACGCGGCGTCCGGCCAATCGGCGTCTGATCAACGAGCGTGACATCGGTGATGTACTCGAGGCCTGCAAGATCGCGGTATGCGCCAACGCGCCGATCCCAATCGCCTTTCGCGCGCTTGATGGCCGCATAGAGGACGTCATGTACCAGCGTGGACTTGCCCGATCCGCTCACGCCGGTGACGCACGTGATGGTGTTCAGCGGGATGTCGATATCGACGCCCTTCAGATTGTGCTCGGCTGCACCCTTGAGCTTGATCTTCTGCCCTGTCCCTCGCCTTCGTGGCGAGGGCACGGGTATCGCCAGCTCATTGCGCAGATACTTCGCCGTCAGCGACCGCGTCTCCTGGAGGAGTCCGGCCATGTCGCCCGAATACACGACGCGCCCGCCCTGCTCTCCAGCGCCAAGCCCGATATCAACGATGTGATCGGCGACGCGAATCATGTCCTCATCGTGCTCGACGACGAGCACCGTGTTGCCCTGGTCGCGCAGCTGCTGGAGGATGTCGATGAGCCGCTGGTTGTCGCGCGCGTGCAGGCCGATCGACGGCTCGTCAAGGACGTAGAGGGTTCCAACCAGCGCCGAACCGAGCGACGTCGCCAGATTGATGCGCTGCGATTCGCCGCCTGACAGCGTGGACGACAGTCGATCGAGCGTCAGGTAGTCGAGGCCGACGTCGCTCAGGAAGCTGAGACGACGGCGGATCTCGCGCAGCACCTTGTCGGCGACCGTGGCTTCTTTCTCACTGAGCTGCAGTTCGGCGAAGAACTTCTGCGCATTGACGACCGTCAGGGCCGACACTTCGTCCACAGTGCGGCCGCCGACGCGCACATTGCGCGCCTCACGCCGTAGTCGCGCACCGCCGCAATCGGGACATGCGAGATACCCACGATAGCGGCTGAGAAACACACGGACGTGCACCTTGTATTTCTTCCGCTCGAGCCAGCGGAAGAAGCCGCGAATCCCCTCGTACTCCCCTTGCCCATCGACGACGAACTTGCGTTCCTCGTCGGTCAGATCGCTCCATGGCACATCGAGACGGATGCCGTTCTTGCGTGCCGCGCGCTTCAATTCCGCGAGCTGCGAGCGGTAATGGGGCTTGCTCCACGGCTCGATCGCGCCCTGGTTGATCGACTTTGTCGAATCAGGCACCACGAGCTCCATGTCGAGCTCGATGATGTTTCCGAAACCGTGGCAGGTCGGGCACGCGCCGAACGGGTTGTTGAATGAGAATAGTCGCGGTTGGGGTGTCTCGTAAGTGATGCCGCACGTCCGGCATTCAAAACGCTCGGAGAACTCCATGCGCTCGCCGGTATCGGCGTTGACAGCGAACGCGGCGCCCCCGCCCTCACGATAGCTCGTCTCGATCGAATCAGTGAGCCGGCTGCGCAGGTCGCCTTCGATGCGCAGTCGATCGACGACGACTTCGAGTGTGCTGCGCGACTTCAAAGCCGTGCGATCGATCTCGTCGAATCCGACGGCCTTGCCGTCAATCAGCAGACGCGCATAGCCGCGACGGCGCAGTCCGTCCAGCGTCTCAGTGATCGGATCGGTCAGCGGTAGCTCGACCTCAGGCTCAGTCTCCTCGCCGTTGTCTGGCTCGGCGCCCGCCTTCGGCGTTGCGCCGTCCTCTGACGCCGCCATGGCGACAACCGGCAACGAGAATCCCAGCAGCAACCGCGTTCCCGACGGCAGTTCTCCCAGGCGCTTCGCGACAACCTCGGCCGTCTCGCGGATCACTTCCTGTCCGCACTGACGGCAGAACGTTCTGCCGACACGCGCAAACAGCAGACGCATGTAGTCGTGGATCTCGATGGTCGTGCCGACGGTCGAGCGCGGATTGCGAACGCTGTTCTTCTGGCGAATCGCGATCGCGGGACAGATGCCTTCGATGCGATCGACATCGGGCTTCTCCATCCGCTCGAGGAACTGACGGGCGTAGGCCGACAGCGACTCGACGTACCGCCGCTGCCCTTCCGCATAGATCGTGTCGAAGGCGAGCGACGACTTTCCCGAACCGCTGACACCAGTGATGATGATCAGCTTGCCCGCGGGCAGCGTGACGTCGATGTTCTTCAGGTTGTGGGTCCGCGCGCCGCGCACGACGAGCGGACTTCGAGCCTTGTGCGGCTTGGTTGCGTCAGGCATTCCCACTGTGGCGAATTCCCCAGGCTCCCTAAAAGGGGAATCGTACTACCGCGCATGGGTTTGCGCAAAACGCGATGCTAAAACCAGGCAACGACTACGGTCGGCTTTCGTGGCTCCTCGGGCTCGCGACGGGGTTCCAGTCGCGCAAGTTCACCGGTGTTCCGCACGATTGCCCAGCCGAGTGCGGCGAGCAGACCCACGATCGCCACGACTCCCCCGACGTCGAACAGCGGCACTCGACCCAGCGCTCCGAAACTGACCTGCGGATTGCCCCGCAACGCGATCGCTCCGATCGACAGCACGATACGCAGCTCTGTTGGGCCCATGCCCGCAAAGGACATCCGAAACACACCGCGCACAGCTGTCGCGAGAAACGCTTCGCCCGACACGAGCAGATACGCGACGAGCAGTGACAGCGCGATAACGGGCGTCATGAATCCCGAGCACGCCAGGCCGGTCAGCAGGAACGTGATGCCGACGACGTCGAGGACGTGATCGACATAGAAGCCGTAGCGCGGCCGTTCGACGTGGCGGAGGCGCGCCAACGTGCCGTCGAGACTGTCCCCAAACCAGTTGATCGCGAGCGCACCAACGACGACGAAGAGCCAGTTGGTGTCCCATCGGGCGAGCCAGAAGCCGACTCCGGCGAGCGCCATCGCCGCCAGTGCAAGCATCGTCAGATGGTCAGAATGTATCGACGGCGGTAAATGGCTGGCGATCCTGATCAGTAACCGCTTTTCGGCCGCGGCCAGCACACTGCGATGTTCACGCACGTGTTCAGACATGGAAATGTCTCCCTTGCCGGGTAAGGTGCAGAACCAACGGTGATCGGCTCACAGCTTCGATAACCACCAACGACGACCACCAACCACGAACTAACATCACTTTTGTGCACGAGACCGGTCTTGTCCTCACCCTGGCCAGCGGCTTCGTCGCGGCCCTCATCTTCG
>DATCXH010000511.1:0-2358 GCA_036565925.1 Vicinamibacterales bacterium | reverse complement strand
TCGGCAGATATGTCCGGCCCACGGTATGCGCCGGCAGGGCCGACTTGCTCGATCGCCTTGCCTTCGCGATCGACCCAGGTGAGCTGAAGGGGCAGTTCCTGACCGTAAGCGCCGGCAGGTCGGGTTGCCAGCGCGGCTATGACAAACGTTGTCGCGATACCCAATGTCACCAGGGGGAATCGGTTTGTTACATGCATGTCAAACCCCTCGTGAAAGCGCAGGTTTGCGCCGGAACGGATCCTTTGACGGTTACGAGAGGAAAATGTTTGGGTGGGAACGGCCGCCAATAGCGACGGCCGTTACGAGAGTGCGAGGTGCTTCAGCTTGTCCGGATTCCGGACGATGTAGATCGCGGTCACGGCGTCCCCATCGAACTCAAACGCGTTGGTCTGCACCAACCCGTTCGGCCCGACGATGAGCAATCCCGGCAGGCCATTGACCACTTCGAAGCGCAGGGACATGTCGTCGGTAAAGCCTTTGCGCACGACGCCGGCCAGGAACGCCGCGATGCGATCGTTGCCTTCGATAACGTTGAGTGCTGCCGGCACTTTGCCGCCACCATCGGTGACGAGTCGCGCGTCACTGGCGAGCATGCGGGTCAGTCGCTCGACGTCGCCCGACCGCGACGCGCTGATGAACGCCGACAGGAGCTCCTGGTGCCTGGGATCGATCGATTTCGTTGCGCCTCGCGGTGGCGTCAACCCCTTCGGGCGCGCCTCTCGTACACGCGTTCTCGCGCGACTGGCGAGTTGCCGGCACGCCGCTTCGTTCCGATCGAGCGCGTCCGCGATCTGTGAGAACGAATAATCGAACACGTCGTGCAGCAAGAACGCCGCGCGCTCGAGCGGTGACAACCGATCGAGCGCGAGCAGCAGCGCCACTGACAGATCTTCGGCCAGCTCAGTTTGAGCATCGGGCGCAAGCGAAGCTGTGTCGGTGATCGGCTCGGGCAGCCACGGCCCGACATACTCCTCACGCTTCATACGCGCGGACTTCAACACATCCAGACAAATCCTCGTCGTCGTGGTCATCAGAAATGCTCGCGGCTCGTTGACGATGTCGCGGTTGGTGTCGTGCCAGCGCAGATAGGCTTCCTGGACGGCGTCCTCGGCCTCGGCCATCGACCCGAGCATGCGATAGGCCATTCCGAGCAGGCGCCTCCGGTGCGGTTCGAACGTCGTGGAAGGATCGCTCTTCATCCTCGTTGCACGGCAGCAAGAGACTTCTCGAACGCGAGCGGCGCGCCGCCGACCACGATTCGCGTACAGGCCTTGCCGTGTCCCATGGCGTACTTCACTGTCGGATACATGCGGGCGGTCAGGATGGCGAACGCGAGGGTGACGACCGCACGCGGTCCCCATCGCGTAATGATCTCATCGCGATACTGATCAGCGGCTGGATCGTGATCGAGGGTTGCGCGAGTGAAGCGCCACGCGAGTGCCACATCCGGCGACATCATCAAAGGGGTCTCGGTCAGCACGGCGCGAATCACTTTGGGATCGACGCCCGACCGCTCGGCCATCTCCACTCCGAGCTGCGTGCACGGTCCGCAGTCCTCACTGCGCACAGCCGTGATTCCGGCGGCGAATAACGCGTCGAGCGGCACGTCCTTGCGGTACTTCCCGAGTCCGGTCGCCCGCTGAAACATCCACGCCGCGCGCGGGTCGATATCGATCAGCTCGTGCACGTAGCTCGCATCGTAATTCCACTGCCGCTCGAATGCCCTCGTCCCTTTATGCATCAACCACTTGAACATGACGTCCTCCGTCTTCCAACAGAGGGACGAAGCGCGGTCGCGGAGTGTGACATCGGCTCAGCCAACTCGAGGAATCAGGAGTCAGGAACCGGGAATCAGCCGTTGGGAACCAGCAATCAAACGCCGGGCACGCGATGTGCTTTCCCAAGGCGCAGCTTATTTCGAGGGCTGCGGCATGCTTCAAAAGACTGGCCTGATTTTCCTCCTGTTCCTCGTGACTTTCGCCGCCGGATGCGAAGACGACGGCGCGACGACACCAACAGGAACTACGGTCGTGATCTATCAGGACACGAATTACCGGGGGGATAGCCGCGCTCTACCGAATAGCGCACCCAACCTCGGAGATCTGCCGGGCTGCGGTGGAGTGGGCGCGCATTGGGACGATTGCATCTCATCCATCCGCATCCCGCCGGGCTGGTCCGTTACCCTTTACGAAGCCAACAACTACTCCGGCGACAGCGTGACGTTGACCGCCGACACGCCCGATCTTCACAACGTGACCGGCCCGTGCGGCGACGACTGGGACGACTGCGCCGATTCGATTCAGGTACGCCAGCCCTAACCGCGTCCGCGTAGGATATGGTCGAGCAGCCTGGCCCGCC
>DATCXH010000226.1:0-7874 GCA_036565925.1 Vicinamibacterales bacterium | reverse complement strand
GGCGCGGAAGGGATGATGCGCGGTCCCTTCAATTGCCCGGAGTCGATCCGCTTCTTCAACTCGAGCACCGGCTCCGCCGCACCGCCTCCCGAGAGAAGCGTCGTGTAACCCGCCTCGAGAAATTCCCTCATGCGATCGGCCGCCTGCTCCTTGAGATAGCGCTGCGCGTCGCCGCCGATGATGTGCCGATGGCCGTCGATGAATCCGGCGATCGCGGTCATGCCTTTGGCATCGAGCACCTTGGCTCCCTTCGGAGCGGGCCCGGCGACGACGGAGTCGATCTTTCCGCTGCGTACGACGATCGAGCCTTGCTCGATGACCTGGCCAGTGCCAGTGATGATGCGGGCGTTCGCGATGACGAGATCTTGCGCGGCGAGCGGTTGCGCCAAAACAAGTGCACAGACGAGGACGACGGAAAAGAAGATGGCTCGTGTCATGGGGAGAGAGTCTACCGGAGATCGCGAAATCAGGAATCAGGAAGCTGGGTCAACGCCACGCGTCGATCGAGACGGTCGCCCGCAGAGAGCCGTTGATCATCCTCCAAGCGCCCTGCGTCTCACCGCCGGCGACGACGATGTTGATCTCCTAGGGCTCGAAGATCGTGATCACCTCGTCGGGTTTCGCGGCTCGCGATTGCACATCGTCAACGTTGATCGGCCAGCTTTTTCAGATTCTCGACGGCATTGGAATTTCGCGGATCTAGCTCCAGGGACTTCTTGTAGTTGACGATGGCTGCGTCCCGATCCCCACGAATCATGAACGCCTCGGCCAGACTGTCATAACCGTTTGCCGACTGTGGGAACGAGTCGACGTTTAGCCTGAAGATGTCGATCGCCTCGTCGATCTTCTTCTGTCTCAAGAGCGCATATCCGAGCTCGTTCAACTCACTTTCACTGAAATCGTAGACGTCCGCTTGCTGTGCCTTCAGCTCGCGATACTTCGCAATCGCCGTACCGATGCCCTCGCGTCCAATGATCTCTGACAACGTGCTTCCAATAGACGTCAGATTCGCCGTCTTCTCCGCTTTCGCCAGCATCGCATCCAGGCCAGCGCGGTCAACAAGCAGTCCTCTGACGACCACCGCTGCGATGCGTGTCGTATTCCGGATGTCATCGAGCGGATTCGCATCCAACAGCACGAGATCGGCGAGCTTGTTCTTTTCGATCGTGCCTGTGGAATCGTTCGTACCCAGGTAGATGGCTGGATTGATCGTGGCGGTCTGAAGTGCCTGGGTGGATGTCAGCCCCGCTTGGACGAGCAAGGCCAGTTCGTCATGGAGGCTGAAGCCAGGGAACGCAAACGGATTCAGGACGTCGGTCCCGGCGAGAATTCTGACACCGGCCTTTTGCATCGCGCCAACGATCTCGAATTGTTTGCGAAGAGTGCGACGCTCAAGCGCGTAATCTTGTGTCGTCTTCGTTGCCAGACGCGGATCGTTTTGCGGATTCCAGGACTCGCGAATCTGGCGAGGAATGTACTTCACACGGGCGTCGGATGTGAACCTTGCGTCGTCGAGCGATGCCATCGACCGGAGAACCGTGAGCGTCGGACATTGCCAAGTGTTGTTCTTCGCGAACTTCCTGAAGAGTGCCTCAGCTTTTCGCGCGTCGTACGTCGTCAGAAGTTGATCGCTGATGTCCCTCAAAGACGAGCGGGCGGCATCATCGATACCCGTGTTCGCTTCGCCACCGCGTAACGCCTCTTCGCTTTGCGACCTGAGCCGAGTCTCGGCGCTCGAGGTGGCCAGAAGGATTCCAGTTAAATGCTCGATACTTTTCTGCCCGGCATCGGATGCGTCTGCAGCGCTGACAGCAGTTGGGATGTGACCCGCCACTCGAAAGCCCTGCGCCTTCGCCTCGCTCAGGATGGAGAGATACGCCCCGCGAGCCAGACGGTTATAGACCTTGACGAAGTCGTAGCCGTCGCGCTTGATAGCGGCGACTGTCTTGCGAGCAGTCTCTGGCGAGTCGACCACAAGAGACCCAGCCCACACGGGGTTGGGTCCATCCACAATCGGACTTGCAATGACTAATCGCGGCCCCGCAAGTTGTCCGCTGTCGATTCGTTTCCGCCACTCGCCATGCAGCGGATAACCCGACATCTGCCGGACGGTGGTGACGCCATTTGCGAGGAATAGACTGAGGAAACGTTCGTCGTACCAGTGGACGTGCATGTCCGCAAGGCCGGGTATCAGATATTTGCCCGTCGCGTTGAACACGATTGCCTGCGAAGGGGCGGATGTCCGCTGCGACGCGGCTATTTCTATGATGCGTCCGTCGGCAATAGTCACCGTGGAATCACGTCTCACCGATCCTCTGACGACATCGATTACGTTGACGTGCGCGAGGACGAGCGGTCGTGATTGTGCCGACGGGCGAGATTCCCACAACGGCAGCACGAACAACGAGAGTGGGACTACGAACGACAGCAGAACCCGGCGTTTAGATAGGCCCATGCGGACGAGTGTATCGTTGACGATACGCACAGGAATACGAAAACTTCGCGTCGTTTTGCCGCAGCTGGACCGTGACTCAACGCCATGCGTCGATCGAGACGGTCGACCGCAGAGAGCCGCTGATCATTTTCCAGGCGCCCTGCGTCTCACCGCCGGCGACGACGATGTCGATCTCCGAAGGCTCGAAGATCTTGATCACCTCGTCAGGTGCGGCCTTGAGTCGCGAGGCATACGGCTCGACGCCAGCTACCGCGCGCGGTCGCATGAGGTACTGAATCCACTGGTTGTCCCAGTACTCACGCGCGGTCATCAGCGCGTTGTCGGCACACCACGCGATCAGCTTCTCCTTGGTGTCAAAGCCAAGATCGACGAAGCCACGCGCGACGATCGGATCCATCACGAACAGCGGTTGACTGTATTGCTCCACTGCGGCGAGCGAGCGGCGCATCTTCTCCTGCCACGTCGCCCGCGGACCGTATCCAGCATGCGTGTACCACCCGCCGAAGAAAACGCTGGCGACGCTGTCACTCGGCTTGTAACCCTTCTGCACGTGCAGCGGCTGCCAGGGACTACGCTCCTCGGCCTCCGGAAAGACGGCAGTGTACGCGAGCCAGTTGCCGAGCGAGCCCATGTAGGTGTCGTCGGGCACTGACCCGCCCTGAAGATTTTGCGACAGCAGCCCGTACGCGCGACCGATCGTGGCGTTCGCATGGTTATACGGTCCCATCACGCCGATGCCGGAGTTCATCGCGAGCTCGTTGCGGATCGGGCCGTTGACCACCGTAATCGTGGCGAACGAATTGGTGCTGCTCGACCTCGCAGAGATGCCGCTCGACGCGAGCGCGAGGATGACCGGGAAGTACTCGGGCCGCGCACCCGCCATCACGGCGTTGACCGCCACTTTCTCAACGGTGAATTCCCAGAACTCGCGGAATGCGGTGGGACGAAGCCGGCCGACGATCTTGTCCGGCGGATGACTCGTGCCTTTGAGCATCGCCTCGACTCGCGCTTCGGTCGGCAGCACGATGGGCAACGAGTCGGTCCAGTTGTTCTCCTGGAACAGTCGCCGGAGGTTGTCCTCGGTGTCCTGCTCGATCAGCCGCGGCGTCGTTCGCTCGAACGTCAGCCCCTGTAAATCGGCTTCGTCAAGCGGAGACAGCAGGCCGTCGAGGACCTCCTGCATGAACGGACGTTTCGAGATTGGATCCGGACCGTCGATGTAGGCGCGTAGATCGGCAGCCGAACGATCGACGACCGGCTGCGGCACATAGGCTTGACGCAGACGCGGCATGCCCATCGACAGAGCGGTCGCGTTGCACAACCGGCGAAAGACATGCGTGTGCACGGCGACCGAGGGGACACCGTCCTGCTCGAGCGCCGCGGCGAGCCCGACGACCGTCGGGCTACAGGTGCTTCAAAGACCGACGCCTAAGATTGCGGCGTCGCCATCTGCCGCAATCGCCGCGCGCATCTGCGCATCGTCGGACCAGGTTTCCTTCGGGCGGGCAATGCGAGTGTTCACGGCAGGCAGATGGTGGGCGAACCATTGCCGCAGCTGCTCCATGAAGACGTCGGTGTTGTCGAAAAGGCAGTCGACCAGATAGATGGTCTTGCCGTCGAGCGTAGACAGTCGGGGTGCTAAACGCTTGCCGACAACCTTCGGCGGATAGCCACGAGGATCGTGGACCGTGAGCATGGGTCAGATCTTACCGAACTACTGCGTGCCGATCGTCAGACCCAGCTCTTGAACGCCCTGCTTGAACAGTTCCAGGATTTTTCCGCTGGTGCGGAAATCCTCGAGGATCGCCGCTCGCCGACTCGTGCGCAGATCGCTAATCACATACGCCAGCGTCGTCGCCATCACGGATCCCTCTTCAGTGCGAGTGGCCTCGAACCGATTCTGGAACGTCCGCAGCGTGGCTTCAAAGGACGGCTCGTGCCACCGCGCGATGCCACCGTCAATACGCAGGAAGTCGTTGAGCGCGGAAGCATATTCCGCCGTGGGTGGACGATGCCAGAACGAGACGTCAGGTCCGAACTGCTGTACGTAAAAGGGTAGATAGAGGTTCGCCTGCGCAGGGACTCGCAGACCCAGCGCCGGGTTGAAGCGCTTCACTTCATCGGGCTTGATTCCGGTGCGCGCCGAAATGTCGAGCGCCTGGACCGATTTCGACATCCGCATCGCGAAAATCGGCACCTGCGGGTACTCGTCGGTCAACCGCTTGACGTTGACCATGTTGCCGAACACCATCTCGGCATAGAGAGACGACTTGTATCCATAGGTTCGGTACAGGTCGCGAAATCGCTGAAGGGAGACCTCTCGAAGACTTGCGGCGAAGTCAGAGCCGCGAAAGTACTGCTCCTGTGTGCTGATGCCACCCAGCCGCTCGCCGTTGATCACGGTCCGCCCGACGTTGACGCCGCCGGCGTGGTGTTCCGAGAGCGCCGGAATGTAGCTGCCGTACATCGTGGAGAGGATCGACAAGTACGCAGCGCAATACGGCGCCTGCGTCGTCTGGTTGTAGGCCTCGAGCACGACCGGGGATAGCTTGTTGAGAAACGCCCAGTTGCGGCTGAGGAACTGACAGAATCCGATCGCGCGGGCGCGCGAGCGGGCGCGGCCATCGAGACCTGATTCAAGAATGGCCTGCGCCAATCCGATTTCAGCCGGCACGCCAAATCGCTCGTAGATCGTTCCCCATTCACGAAGGAAACCGCCGTAGCGCTGTGCGTTCGGCATGAGGAACTGGCCGCGCGTCGGGTTGTGCACGATCGGCCCGGCGACCGGCGTGAGGAGACGAACGAGCTCGTCGCGTCGCGCGTTCAGCTGCTTGGGAAGCGTGCGCCCGTTCAGGAAACCATTCAGCGACGGATCTCCCCAGACGCCATCTCTCACCCAATCGCCGGTGGTCGGAAAGACCGCCAGCAGCCGTCCGTCCTGAGCGCTCCCGAACGCAATCCGCCCGTCTGGAATCGTGAAAATGTGCTGCCAGAATGGGTACGCGGGCCGAAACATCTGCACCATCTCGAGATCACGATCGAGCCTGGAGCGGGAGTACTCAGTGGCGGCCCTGGCTGCAGCAGGTTCGAGATCACTCGAAAAAGAAGGGTCCGTGCGAAACCCTTGTGCGTGAAGCAACGTTCCAACGCACACAAGTGTCGCGACTCCGAGCAGGCGGGCCAGATGTTTCATAGGGAGCGAAGTGATTATCGCTCCGAACGGCCCGATTAACGAAGGACGATTCACGAAATAAACGGGGAGCTCAATCCCTCAATCGTCAATCGTCCCATCGTCAATCTGTCTTGCCTTCAGCGCCAGGCGTCAATCGACACGGTTGCGCGCAGCGCACCGCTGATCATCTTCCACGCCCCCTGGGTCTCGCCGCCGGCGACGACGATGTTGATCTCCGACGGCTCGTAGATCTTGATTACTTCGTCAGGCGACGCTTTGAGACGCGACGCGTAGGGCTCGATGCCGGCGACGGCCTTGGGCCGCAACAGCTGAATGGATTGATTGTCCCAGTACTCGCGCGCGGTCAGCAGCGCGTTGTCGGCGCACCAGGCAATCAGCTTCTCTTTGGTATCGAATCCCAGATCGACGAAGCCTCGGGCGACAATCGGATCCATCACGAAGAACGGCGGGCTGTATTGCTCGACGGCCGCGAGCGCATGTCGCATCTTCTCTTTCCAGGTCGCTCGCGGACCGTAGCCAGCATGCGTGTACCACCCGCCCAAGAAGACGGTGGCAACGCTGTCGGTCGGCTTGAAACCTTTCTGCACGTGCAGCGGCTGCCACGGACTGCGCTCCTCCGCCTCGGGGATAACGGCCGTATACGCGTACCAGTTGCCCTGCGAGCCCATGTAGCTTTCATTGGGAACCGAGCCGCCCTGGAGATTCTGCGACAGCAGGCCGTAGGCGCGTCCGATCGTGGCGTTGGCATGGTTGTACGGACCCATCACGCCGATGCCCGTGTTCATCGCAAGCTCGTTGCGAATCGGACCGTTGATAACCGCAATCGTCGCGAACGATGTCGTGCTGCTCGAACGCGCGGTGATGCCACTCGACGCGAGTGCGAGGATGACCGGGAAGTACTCGGGCCGAGCGCCCGCCATCACGGCGTTGACCGCGACCTTCTCGACCGTGAACTCCCACGCCTCACGGAATACAGTCGGACGAAGCCGCCCGACAACCTTGTCCAGCCCATGACTCGTGCCCTTGAGCATCGCTTCGACGCGTGCCTCCGTCGGCAGCACGATCGGCAGCATGTCGGTCCAGCGGTTCTCTTCGAACAGTCGCTGAAGGTTGTCTTCGGTATCGGGCTCGACGAGTCGCGGCGTGGTCCGCTCGAACGATAGACCCTGAAGGTCGGCATCCTCGAGCGGACCGGTGAGGCCGTCGAGAACGACCTGCATGAAGGGGCGCCCCGAGATCGCGTCGCTGCCGTCGATGTACGCACGCAGGTGTTCCGGCGATTGATCGACGACTGGGTGAGGCGTGTACGCCTGACGCAGCCGCGGCATGCCCATCGACAGCGCGGTCGCGTTACAGAGCCGCGCGAATCGTTGCGTGTGTACGGCGACCGAGGGCACACCTCCCTCTTCGAGCGCCGCGGTGAGCCCGACGACCGTCGGGCTGCAGGTGCTTCAAAGACCGATGCCGAGGATCGCGGCGTCACCGTCGGCGACGATGGCCGCGCGCATATCGGGATCATCGGCCCAGGTCTCCTTCGGTTTGATGATGCGTGTATCGACCGCAGGCAGGTGCTCACCGAACCACTGCTGCAATTGGTCCATGAACACGGCTGAATTGTCGAAGAGGCAGTCGACGAGATACACAGTCTTGCCGTCCAGCGTAGGCAGCCGCGCCGCCAAACGCTTGCCGATGACCTTCGGAGGATAGCCGCGTGGATCGTGCACCGTTATCCGTTGAGTCATACACGTCATCATACGCAACGCGAGCGCGCTGCGGAACGGACGTTCCACGAGATGCCGTGATCCAGTGCGCCACCCACCGAGTCAGGTGACCTCGATCCGTTTCGGGTCAAACGCACTGGACGTCGTGACCGACGTGGTGCGCGTCTTGCTCGCCCCACGGGCCGAGCCGTTTGATAAGGGCTCGATGCGAGGTGGGCGATTCCAACCTTGCTGATCACAGGCGCTGAAAGGATGTCCCATGCCGCAGCAATTGATTGATTTGGTCAAGAACACCGTCGTTACTGCCATCAAGGGGGCGGGCGAGATCGTCAACGCGGTCACCGACACGGTGAGCGGCGCACTGGTCAACGCGCTGCAAGGAACGACCGCGGTCGGGACGGCCGCAGTGGGTGCGGTCGCCGATGTGGCGAGCGGAGTCATTCAGGGAGCCTCTCAGGTCGGAGGCGATCTCGGCGGAGCCGCCAAGGGTGCGATGATGGGTGTA